>URNQ01000210.1 GCA_900549245.1 uncultured Collinsella sp. | reverse complement strand
GTGTTCTTGGGCACATCGGAGACGGTAGCCTCGGTGATGAGAATCAGGCTGGCGACAGAAGCAGCGTTCTGCAGGGTGACGCGGCTGACCTTGACGGGGTCGAGGACGCCCATCTCGATCATGTCGCCCCACTCGCCGTTGGCAGAGTTGAGACCCTGGCCGGCGGGCAGCTCGGCAACCTTGTCGACCACGACAGCGCCCTCAAAGCCAGCGTTCTTGGCGATGGTGGCGACCGGAGCGGTCAGAGCCTTCTTGACGATATCGACGCCAATCTTCTCCTCGGGGTCGTCGATCTCGACAGCATCGAGCGCAGGAGCAGCGTCCATGAAGGCGACGCCACCGCCGGCGACGATGCCCTCCTCGACAGCAGCGCGGGTAGCCTGCAGGGCATCCTCAACGCGGTGCTTGATCTCCTTGAGCTCGGACTCGGTAGCAGCGCCGACCTTGATGACGGCAACGCCACCGGAGAGCTTGGCCAGGCGCTCCTGGAGCTTCTCGCGGTCGAAGTCAGAGGTGGTGTTCTCCATCTCACCCTTGATCTGAGCGATGCGGGCGTCGATGGCCTCCTTGGAGCCAGCGCCGCCGACGACAACGGTGTTGTCCTTGGAGATGGTGACGGACTTGGCGGTACCGAGCATATCGGCGGTGATGTCAGCGACCTTCACGCCCAGCTCGTCCAGGGCAGCCTGGCCGCCGGTGAGGACGGCGATGTCCTCGAGGATGCGCTTGCGGCGATCGCCGTAGCCCGGGGCCTTGACGGCGCAGACGTTGAGGGCGCCACGGATCTTGTTGAGGACGAGGGTCGGCAGAGCCTCGCCATCGATGTCCTCAGCGATGATGAGCAGGCCACGGCCAGCGCGCTGGACAGCCTCGAGAACAGGCATGATGTCCTGGACGCTGGAGATCTTCTGGTCGGTGATGAGGATGTACGGATCCTTCATCACGGCCTCCATGCGGTCGTTATCCGTGACGAAGTAAGCGGAGACATAGCCCTTGTCGAACTGCATGCCCTCGACGGTGTCGATGGTGATGTCGAACGTCTGGGAATCCTCGACGGTGATGACGCCGTCCTTGCCCACGACCTCCATGGCCTCGGCGATCTTCTCGCCGACCTCGGGGTCACCGGCGGAGATGGTACCGACGGAAGCAATCTGCTCCTTGGTCTCGACCGGCTTGGCCTGCTTCTTCATCTCGGCGACGGCGGCGTTGACGGCCTTGTCGATGCCGCGACGGATGGCCAGCGGGTTGGCGCCAGCGGCGACGTTGCGCAGACCGTCGTTGACGATGGCTTGAGCGAGCAGGGTTGCGGTGGTGGTGCCGTCACCCACGGTGTCGTTGGTCTTGGTGGCGACCTCCTTCACCAGCTGAGCGCCCATGTTCTCGATGTTGTCCTCGAGCTCGATCTCCTTGGCGACAGAAACGCCGTCGTTGGTGATGGTCGGAGCACCGAACGTGCGCTGCAGCGCAACGTAGCGGCCCTTGGGGCCCATGGTGACGGTAACGGCGTCGGCCAGAGTGTTGACGCCCTTGGCAAGCTTAGCGCGGGCATCGGTGTTGAACGTAATGTTCTTTGCCATGGTAGGTAATCCTCCAAAAGAAATGTGACTCGCGTCGCCGCTTCCGAGTCCTATGCGGCGGGCGCGTTCAAAGACGAATCAGAGATTCTGACGAGACTAGGCCTCGACGACAGCGTAGATGTCGTCGGCGCGCATCAGCAGATACTTCTCGCCGTCGACCTTGACCTCGTTGCCACCGAACTTACCATAGATGACAACGTCACCGACCTTGACGTCCATGGGGATGCGCTCACCCTTGTCGTTGACCTTGCCGGCGCCAACGGCAACGATGGTGCCGCGCTGCGGCTTCTCCTGGGCGTTGCTGGCGATATACAGACCAGAAGCGGTCTTCTGCTCGGCCTCGTCGGGCTTGACCAGAACACGATCTGCAAGCGGCTTCAAAGACGACATGCTTGTCTCCTCCTTTTTGGGCCGCGTGGTTATGCCACGCGAATTAACCCTTTTTGTTTGCGTACGCGTTGAATGGTACCCACGAATGGCGGGTTATACAACACGGAGTCAAAAAATCTTATTTTTTGGCACTTAGATTTTCTGAATGCCGGGGGATAACTTATGCGCAGCCCCAAGGCGGACCGGAAAGCATGAAGTTTTAGCGCGGCAACTTTGTGAATCAGCTTCTCAAGACTACAATCCTCCAGATGAAATATGCCCAGATGAGAGGAAGGGAGGGCAGATGACTGATGAGCTGAGCACCTCGGCATGGCGAGATATAGCACCGAATCGCGATGCACGCGACTCCATGCCGCCCGTTCGCACTCGCCTGCTCGCCCTGGCTCTCGTCTTCGCCCTTCTCGCGGTAACCATCCTCTCCCCCATCGCAACCGCCCATGAGTTGCATCATGACTGCACCGGCGCGGGCTGCACCATCTGCGCCGAGCTCGCCGGCAATCTGTCGATCGCCCGTGGCGGTGACACCGTCCCCGTGGGCGCGACATCGTTCATCACCCTCTTGCTGATCTCCGCCCTAGCCGTCATCGGCACCGAGCGATCTTCATATGCCCCGGTCACCCTATTATCCCTCAGGGTCCGTCTGGACGATTAACGGCTCCCAATTGAATCAAATAGCTACCGCGTGCCACAGCGGCATCGCCTTCGGCCGTCGGCACCCCGACGCAGCCGTTTTCAATTCAGGAGCAATCTATGTGGACAACCGAATCTACCGTCGCCATCCCAAGCGGCGTCCTATTCGTCACCGTGGCCCCATGGCGGCGGCATATATGCCCCTTTTAAGTGCGGTCTTTGCTCTCGCCGCTTCTGACGACAATGCGTCCAGCTCGACCCCGTCGAGGGGCTCACTGACAAACAGCTTAAAGCCGGCGAGGATTACCCACCCATCATGAACGACAACCTGGAGAAGCTCGTGAAGACGCTGAACTAGGAGTAAGGAACAGAGACGATGAAGATGAGCATGAAGGATCTGAAAAGCTGGATGACCGACCATCCCTACCCCCGTACGCTGGCAACGATCGGCGGCGCATCGATATGCTCGATGCTCGCCCTCGAGCTGCCCTCCAACCATGAACTATGGAAGATGCAGGCCGGACCGGCACTTTTGGAGCTTTTGCTCATCTTCTGCTTCTTGTGCCTGTTGTTCTATCTGCCGCACCGCCGTAAGACCCCCGCAATCGTTGGCATCGTTGCGCTCGCCAGCATCGGTATCGCCGAGTACTTCGTAATCACGTTCAAATCGATGCCCATCCAACCCGGAGACCTGTTCGCCCTCTCGACCGCTGCGACGGTCGCCGGCAGCTACACCTATGAGCTCAGCACTTTCTGCTTCATGGGGC
>URNQ01000209.1 GCA_900549245.1 uncultured Collinsella sp. | reverse complement strand
TTGCACGCCGCCGCGGCAACCTCCACCGGCATACGCAGCACGCCCGGCTCGCCCACCTCGGTCGCATCGAACACACCGCCCGTTACGAATAGCTTAATGACGTCGGCGCCGCGCGCATACAGGTCTCGCACCTGCTCGACTGCCTCAACGGGGCTGTTGGCCACCTGGGCGAACAAGCCCGCGCCATGGCCGCCCGGCACCGTGACGCCCGTTCCCGGCGCTACCAGGCGCGGACCCTGATACTTGCCGGCATCGATAGCATCGCGCACGGCAATGTCGGCAAACAACGGGTCGCCCGCGCCGCGCACCGTGGTCACGCCGCTTGCCAGCTGCTGCTGGGCGCTGCCTTTGAGGATGTGGCGAACGATGGCGCGGCCCACGGGATTGTCGAGCTTCTTCATCAGCGCGCCCGCATCACCCGCCGAGACCGGCTTGCCCGAACCGCACAGATGCACGTGCATATTGATGAGGCCCGGCATGAGATACGCCCCTGCCAGGTCGATGACCTCGGCCCCCGCTGGAGCTTGGGCCACAGCGCTCGGCCCCATCCAGGTGATGATGCCACGCTCGACGACCACGGCCATATCGGGCTGCGGCTCCATATGCTCCGAACCATCCAGAACGGTCACATTGATAAACAATGTGGGACGATCGGCAGATGCCATATCGAGCTCCTCCCTCACGATTAACTTGAACATTTGTCCATTATCACCTAGTCCCGCTGGATTGCTGCAGACGCATCGGTTAACGGAAGGAAGAGGGGATGTGGGGAGACGGAACACGTTGCAGTCCCACCCCAGCGACACCAGGGAAATGTCTCGATCTGTAACAGGTACAGGGTTATTAGGCCCCTTGATGTTACAGATCGAGACATTCGGTCGACGTTTCACCGGCTTGTCTCGATCTGTAACAATTACGAGCTCAAACAACCTCTAAACGTTACAGATCGAGACAAAACCTCTCAGCGCCCATCCCACTGGCATCTCCACTCCTCAGCCAATTCAGCCTGCCGAGGAATACCCGCCAGCCTCATTTTCTCGACCAGCTTCCCCGGGTCTTTGAGTTCATCAAACGTAAACCGAAGCACCTTATGCCCGAGCATTGTCAGATGAGATTCCCGCTGACGCTCTGCCACGAATGGGTCGACCGACTCCCGACCCTCGCTGTTCTGCAAGGTGTACTTCCCCTTTCCGTCGAGCTCGCCGATGACACATGTCCCGTCCTCGAGCCGCCAAAAATAGTCGACGCGAAACACCTGGCTCGGATCGAGCGGGTCGCGAAACTCCACCTGCAGCTCCGGAACCGGAAAGCCGTACGCAATAAAGAATGCTCGGAACCGAGACTCGCCGCCGTTTTCAGACAGCCCGTCCGCATACGACGCAATCACCTGTGCCCTGCGATACCCTCGCCTGCCCTCGCAATCGGCGCGGAGGCGCTCGCACAAATCCCCACGTGATACGCCTTTCGCCCGCAGTGCAGAATCGGCAATCGCCAGCCCGTAGGAGAACGGCGCACGCAGTAGGCAATCCTCCACCGTGCGCCAAAACGACGTCACCCGCACGCCATCAACATGCTCGAGTGCGCCCGCCATCTGCGGACGCAACAACCTGCACCCGCCGCTCAACGTCACCGAACAACCTGTCTTAACAAGAAATCGCGGCCCAAGCAGATCATTCGGCACCTCCAGACCCCACAAAAGTGCCGCGTCATAACCCCAAAACGCCCAATCGGGATGAAACTCTGCAAGCCCTTTGATGGTACGCAGCGCTCGCTCCGCCGGCGTCAGTACACCCCAATCATGTTGAAAGCAGAACAAATACGGCTCGGGCTCCGCAATATCATCGGTTCCCACATGACGCCGTAGCCACATGAGCTCGGCATTGTCATGCGTTGCGAGCAGCGCACCTTGCTCGGTCGCCTCCGTGAGTCGCGCGAGCATCCTATTCCGCGCCAACGTGTTGCGAGTCGTATGCTTGTGCTTGAAAACGGTATTAGACACTTCCATCACCACCACATCGGACAAATGAACCATCGTCACCGTTGCCTCCGCCGACAAATGTCTTGATCTGTAACAGGAAGACCGATTTTTGGCCTGTTGATGTTACAGATTGAGACATTCCCCCAGCCAGACGCCAAACGTCTCGATCTGTAACAGTAAACCGTTCTCCAGACCCCTAAACGTTACAGATTGAGACAAACCAGCGGCGCCCAAGCATTCGTCTCGATCCGTAACAGGTAGACCGGTTTTTTGTCCCCAAACGTTACAGATCGAGACATAAAGGCAGAAGGCGAGGCAGGCGACAACCGCCCATCCCCTACTCCCATTCTTGCTCGTAAATATTGAGCGACTTTACGTAACGCCCCTGGGCGCCCATGATGTCGCGGACCAGACGCAAGAAGAAGCTGATGCACGAGGTGTCAAAGCCGTCCTGCAGGTCCTCGGGATGCACCGCACCCGGCCCGTCGACCGCCGTGTCGTTCAGGCGCGCGATGTCATACAGGTAGAGCTGTCCCGCCGTAAGCCAGACATCGTCGACGCAGGCGAGGCGCACCGCAATCGCGCCGTCGTTCCAATGCTCCTTCCGCACGATATGCGGGTCGTAGACATCAAAGCGATGATCGGTGCGCGTGTCCTTCAGCACGACCATGCCGGACGCAGGATTCTTGTCCAAAATGCCAAAGCGCGAGAAATACTGCGTGTCGCGTACCTGCTCGAGTCGCTTGAGCGAGGCAGGCGAAAGCGATGCCGGCGGCTCGTCAACATATAGCTCGAGCAGCGTTTTGCCATGGCGATAGGGGCGCTCGAAGAGCAGCCAATCGGTAAACGCCATGTTGTAGGCCATGATTTCGTTTTGAGAAGGCCCCTCGCAATAGCTGAGCCACGGGTCGACAATGACCTCGAACTGTTCGCGCGCCGGCTCCAGGAATTGAAACTTCCGCAGCATCCAAAAGTGAGCCATGTCGGCAATATCGTTGCCGACGGCTTCAGCCAGCTCTGCTCGGTCAAAAGCGTGGTCAGTCATGGCATCCTCCTCAAACTGATGGACCTCAATTTGAGCTTACGAGGAGGGTGGGCAGCCACGACCAGCGCGGGCAAAATAGGCCTCCGGCTGCAAACCAGATGCTGACCAAACACTTGACGAAAAGCTTGACCGAAAATGCGCGCCGCAACAAAACCGCAGGTAAACATCGACGGCCAACCCGCCCTTTTGAGCCAGATGCCCGCAGCCACCACAGAAACAACAGATGACCACAGCCCAAGAAGTCGACAAATGAACACCCGCACGTCGACAAACGAGCAAACTGCTCGCAAATCCGCAAGGAGCGTCCCCGAATGCCGGCACAAAAGGAACGTCCCTAACTGTCGGCAC
>URNQ01000208.1 GCA_900549245.1 uncultured Collinsella sp. | reverse complement strand
ACCGAGATCGGCCCTGTGATGAAGAAGCTCCGCGAGACTCTGACCGGCATCCAGTCTGGTGCTGTCGAGGACAAGCACAACTGGGTTTACACCGTCGCGTAATTAGCCTTTCCTGTCCGGGCAGAGAGTAAGCTCCCTCCTGGCGCGTCCTCGGACATGCAAGAAGCCCTCGCTGCGCACTTCGTGCGGCGAGGGCTTCTTGCGTCCTGCGGAGTGCGCCGGGAGGGAGCTTGCTCTCCGCCCTGCGGGCTCGGCGATGTCACAACGAACAATAATTAATCTGAATTAAAGATGGTGCGCGGCCTTTTAGGCCGCGCTTTTGTTTTGGTTCGCGCCATGTGGGGGTGGTGGCGACGTGCATTTTTGCGAGTATTCTGCAATCGAAGGCCCCTGCATACCGACCTCGGGCAAAAAATCGGGATTTCTCGATGTTTTCTACGAATGATGGGCGGGGTTATGGGCTGGCAGCGTTTGAATTGCAGGGATATTCGCGGTCTTTGGCATTTATCGTGGCGCCCGAAGCTCTTGGTTATGTTGAATACTCCTAAAAATGCACGGCGCTTAGAGGGGGACCTTCGCGAAAAAGGAAACCGCCCCGTCGAAGTATGCATTCGACGGGGCGGTTTATACATTTGGCCGATTAAGGATGCGCTGCCAAACTACTAGAACTTGACGGTCGGGGCCTGGCGGGCTGCTTCGGCGGCCTCGAAGCCCTGGCGCTCCTTAAACTGGAAGATGCCGGCAAAGATGACAGCCGGGAACGTCTGGATAGCGTTATTGTAGCTGAGCACGCAATCGTTGTAGCTCTGGCGTGCATAGCTAATCTTGTTCTCGGTATCCTCGAGCGATGCCTGCAGCTGCGTAAAGTTGGTGTTTGCCTTAAGATCGGGATAGGCCTCGGCTACGGCGAAGAGCTGACGCAGCGCACCGGTCAGCACGTTGTCGGCTTCCATCTTGGCCTCGGGCGTGGTGGCCTTGACGGCGGTGTTACGCGCGCTGATCACGGCGGAGAGCGTCTCCTGCTCGTGCTTGGCGTAGCCCTTGACGGTCTCGACCAGGTTGGGGATCAGGTCGTTGCGGCGCTGCAGCTGCGTATCGATGTTCTGCCAGGCGTTATCGATGCGGTTACGCTTGGTGACCATGTTGTTGTAGATGCCGGCGATGGCGCAGACAATCACAATGACAACAACGATGCCGATGATGACGGTAATCATGATGTCTCCGTTTCGAATGGCCGCGGCGGCATGCGCCAGCTGCCGTTGGTATAACGCTACTAGTATACCCGCAACGTTTTGCCGTGCCGAACTTTCCGGCAAGCGTTATGTTTTCGGCGGGGTCGGTACCGGGGCAAAGCGCGCGAGGTACAGGTGTAAGATATGCGACAGATTGACGAGTGTTGTCTTTGCCCTGAGGATGGCGATACCAGTGGACCTTCGCATTAAGAAAACCTACCGCGCCCTGTTCGATGCCTTCACCGAGCTTCTCGAGGAGCATCGTTTTGAGGACCTGACGGTTGCCATGCTGTGCGACCGCGCCATGATTCGCCGCACGACGTTCTACAAGCACTTTCGCGACAAGAACGATTACTTTGCCTTTTATATCGATGAGCTTATGTCGGGCTTGCCGCAAAAACAGCCCGATGAGGCCGGCGCGGTATCTGCCGAGGACGTGCGCGCGCTTCGGCACGCGATTTTGGACGATGCCATGGATTTGATTCTGACGCACGAGCGGCTCATGGATAACATTTTGGCAAGCAGCATGTCGGGCATGTTGACCAACGTTATTTGCGACCGCATTGCCCGCTCCATCCGCGAGCGTGTGATGAACGTGCTTGCCGAGGATGCCCTGGCCCCCGTGTCACTCGAGACGACGTCTGAGTTTGTCGCCGGCGGTATTATTCGACTTTTCACGATATGGTGGGAATCGGGCCACGATCTTGAGCGTCGACCTGAGATGGCCGACGTGGTCGATGCGCTGTTCGAGCGAACCATGACGCCGGTGCATCACTAGAAGTGGCGGAGAGAGGGGGATTCGAACCCCCGGAACGCTCTCGCGCTCAACGGTTTTCAAGACCGCCGCATTCAACCGCTCTGCCATCTCTCCGTGAGTCGTAATGATAGCATCGTTTTGAATTTGCAACAGGGAAGGCGAACGATGACGATCACCGAAATCGACGAGAAGTTCATGCGCGAGGCGTTGGCGGAGGCTCGCTTCCCTGTTGAGGTTCATGCGCGGGGCGTGGGGGGGGGCTCGCGCCGCCGCTGCGGTGGGCGAGGTACCGATTGGTGCCGTGGTGGTGCGCGACGGTGAGATCGCCGCGAGGGCGCACAATCGGCGCGAACTCGACCAGGACCCTTCGGCTCATGCCGAGTTTGCGGCCGTGTGCGCCGCTGCCCAGGCGCTCGGTCGCTGGCGCCTTTCCGACTGTACGGTCTATGTGACGTTGGAACCCTGCTGCATGTGCGCAGGCCTTATGGTTAACGCGCGCGTGGGGCGCTGCGTGTATGGCGCGAGCGACGCCAAGGCGGGCGCGTTGGGATCCCTATACGATTTGAATGCCGACTCGCGCCTGAATCATCGGTTTAACGTGACGGCTGGGGCCTTGGCGGATGAATGCCGTGAGCTGCTGAGTAGCTATTTTGACGGTCTGCGCGGAGCGGGCGGCGCTGATTGCGGTTGCGGGGCCGATCTTGAAGCACACGCCGCTCACGCCGCAGCGCTCGCGGGTGCCGAAGAGGATGCTGGCGCGGCGGTTGATTTTGGCCCCGTGCAGCGCCGGCCCCGCCGTGTGCTGTTGGCGATCGACTCCTTTAAGGGCAGCGTTTCGAGTGCGCAGGCGGAGGCGGCGGTTGCCGAAGGCGTGCGCCGCGTTTGGCCCGATGCCGAGGTGTGCACATTGCCGCTGGCGGATGGCGGTGAGGGGACGCTCGATGCCGTTGCCGCGTGCGGCGGTGAGATTGTGACCTGCGAGGTGGCAGGTCCCTTGGGCGCCCGCGTGTCTGCCCGGATGCTGGTTGATGTCGAGCGCGAGTCCTCGGTCATCGAGATGGCCGAGGCGGCCGGCATTGGGTATTCGCCTTGCACGGAGTCGTCGGCGCTGGCTGCTACAACCTATGGCGTGGGCGAGCTCATGCTTCGCGCGGTTCGCATGGGCGCAAAGACTATCTATATTGGCTTGGGCGGCAGTGCCACCAACGACGGTGGCGCCGGCATGCTGCAGGCGCTGGGCGCGCGTGTGGTCGATGATCAGGGCTGCGATGTCGCCCCCGGTCTTGCCGGACTTGAGCGGGCGGCGAGCGTTGATTTGGCGCCAGCGCTTCGGGCTTTGGATGGCACTCGTATTGTTGTGCTTTCGGATGTCGATAATCCGCTCGTAGGGCGTCGCGGCGCGCTTGCGGTGTTCGGCGGACAGAAGGGGCTGCCGG
>URNQ01000207.1 GCA_900549245.1 uncultured Collinsella sp. | reverse complement strand
GCTCACGCACGGCCCCATCGATGGCTGCGGTTCCATCCTTGCCAGCTACGGCGGTGGCCGTATCTCCGTCGAGCTCGCGCACTCCAAAATTACGAATGACCTGCTGCCCTCGCAGATCGAAGGCGAGCGTGGCACTATCCAGATTGACCATCTGTCCACGCCCCGCAACGTCCGTATCGACTACCGCGGCGATGTCGTACGCGGATCGGCGACCGAGGCGCCGCGCGAGCAAGGCGGCAACGGACGCGCGCTCGACCTTCCCAAGTCAAGCAACACCATGGAATACGAGCTCGCGGACTTTATCACCGCCATCGACGGCATCGATAACGTTAAGGAAGAGATTTGGGAGACCCCGGCGGGACGCCACGAGCTTGGCCACTACCGCGATGTCACGCTCGTCTCGCTGCGTATCATGGATGCCGTGCGCCAGCAGGCCGGCATAACCTTCCCGGCCGACGCAGGCAAGCAGGCATAGCGATGGGTCTCTTCGATACGTTCTTCTCCAGCGTCACCGGCGGCAGTCGAGAGCCTCAAAAACCATCAAACGTCGAGCTCGAGCTGCGCCGCAGGCTTACTGTGCTCGCAAGCGACGAGGCCACTCAAGACGCTCCCCTGCGCTATTTCCTGCGCTGGGAGGGGCAAGTCCAGGGCGTCGGTTTTCGCTTTACCAACACCAACCTCGCGCAGGCACGCGCACTCACCGGCTGGGTGCGCAACATGGAAGACGGCTCAGTCGAGATGGAGATACAGGGGGCTCCGGCAAACATCCTATCTCATCTCGAGGCGCTTCATGCCTCCTACGAGCGCATGGGAACGCGTTTTCGCCTCGTAGACGCCCAGACCCGAGCCCCACTTGCCAATGAAGACGGTTTCATTCCTCGTTATTAGTATTGTGTGCTAAATACGGTATCATTTACCTACGACCGTTGATAGAAAAGAGGCGAGGCGCATGGCGGTGCAAAGAAGGAATACCAAGCAGCGAAAGCTGGTTCTCGACGCCGTGCGCCAAAGCTATAACCATCCCACCGCCGACGAAATTTACAACGTCGTGCGCGCGCAGGATGACAAAATCAGCCGTGGTACGGTCTACCGCAATCTCAATCTCTTGGCCGACGCCGGCGAGATCCTCTCCATCAAGACGCCGGGCGGCAGCCGCTTCGATCGCACGATCGAGCCGCACGCACATATCATCTGCACCTCGTGCAGCCGCGTCATCGACGTACCGCTCCCCTTCGATGCCCAGCTCGACGCCAAGGCATCCGAGCAAATCGGCTGGCACGTCACATCGCACTACACCATCTTCGAGGGTCTCTGCCCCGACTGCCGGTAGATGTTTGGGACATGCCTACACAGCAAGTAGACGACGCAGTTCTTCTTCGACCGTGCGCGCGTAGCGGACGCGGTCGTTGATGCCGCGCATGCTGGGGTTGCAGCTCTCCATCAGATAGGGATGGCCCACCACGTTGAGCATGTCACGATCGTTCTCATTGTCGCCAAACGCCATCATCTCATCGGGCGAAATCCCCAGGGCGCGACCGTAATCGGCAAGCGCGGAGCCCTTGCCCGAATCGAAACCGATAAAGTCCGTCCATTCGGTTCCCGATGTCATGACATCGACTCGATCGCTAAAGTGGCGCTCGAAATACTCCAGCGCCGCCTGCTGCTCCGCCTCGGGCGTCTGGAAGGCAATCTTAATGACATCCTCGTCAATGTCTTCGGGACGGTCGACCACCGCCACATCGCAGTGGACCTCATAGCGCAGGTGGTCAACAAACGCGTCGTTGCCACTCATGGTGTAAAGGCGCCCCTCACACGAAAGGGTCACGTCGGCATGGGGATACGCAACCACGGCATTCGCGATATCCATAGCAAGGCTACGCTCCATGGAACGCTTGACAACGGCACGCCCCTCGCTCATCACCAGGGCTCCGTTTTCGCATACATAGGCGAGTTCATCGGCCACCGGGGCAAACAGGTAGCGCAAGCTCGCATATTGACGGCCACTCGCCGGCATAAACACGATACCGCGACGATGCAGCTCATCGATAAGCTCAAAGGCCTCGGAACGCGGCTCGCGCTCCCCCGGATGCAGCAACGTGCCGTCCAAATCGCATGCAATCAGCTTGATTCCCTCAAGACCCATATGCTTTCCCCCAAAGCCTCCTATCAACAGCAAGACGGACCTTGATTGGTCGCCCCTCAAAGCCCGTCTTACACATACGCGCGCTTAGCCGCGCGTCTTTTTTACGATGGTAAAGTCGGGAGCCATGCTCACGACGACCTCCGCCGCACTCGACTCAAAGCGCCGGGCCGCATCGAGTTCACGGGTAACCACCGAGAGCCGAACACCCTCGACACCCCGGAGCATGCGGCCCAAAACAGGCTGCACCGGCGTATACATGCGCACGGTATGCTCGTCCGAGTCGCCTCGGAAAATCGGCGCATGCATGTTGCCGATCTCCCAGCACGCATGCGCGAGCGCAATCGGGTCCATGCGGTCAACTTCGACCAAATAAACCTCGGCACTGCGCAGGCGCACGACAACCGCCACGGGCGCCATGCCCGAACGGTCGATGGCGAGCACGTCACCATCGGCAAGACGACCGTCGTCGGCAGCATCCAGCCGAACATCGACTGTGCGCCCCAGCTCCGTCACACCCACAAACGCGCATACATCAGCCTGGTCCCAATCGAGCAGCAGCTCGTCAACCTCAAAGACACCGCCCAGCTCCCGGCGAAGCAGGAGTTCATAGGACGGATCGTTGAGATTTCCCAAGCATGTCGTCGAAACCAAGCGTTCAGGCATACTCTAGCCCTCGACCTCGACGAGCTCGATATCAAAGTTGAGGTCCTTGCCGGCCAACTCGTGGTTGGCGTCGAGCGTCACGGCCTCGGGCGTCACGTCGATGACCACGGCGGGGACGGGCATGCCGCTCGGCGTGGACAGGAAGAGCTTCATGCCCTTCTCGATCTGCTCGATATTGGGAACCTGTTCGGCCGGGAAGGTAATAACCATCTCGGGGTTGTGCTCGCCGTAGGCATCGGCAGCAGGAATGTGCACGGTCTTCTTCTCGCCCACCTGCATGTCGACAACAGCGGCGTCGAAGCCCTTGATCATCTGGCCGGCGCCGCAGGTGAACTCCAGCGGCTCGCCGCGATCGTAGGAGCTATCGAACTGCGTACCATCGTCGAGCGTGCCGCGATAATGAGTCTTGACCTTCTTGCCCTGGTTGGACATGGTAACCTCCGTGATAAGGGCGGCGCACAACGCGGGCCGCCGTGAACATATGGCGCTAACTATACCCTAGTCATACAATTCAAAGACAGTTTGCAAAGAAACGCTGCAACCGGAGGAACCATGGCATATCCCGTATTTGACCTACACTGCGACACCGCCGACCGCATCGGCTGGGCCACGCTCGATCTC
>URNQ01000206.1 GCA_900549245.1 uncultured Collinsella sp. | reverse complement strand
GTCGTAGAAGATGCCACCGGTGCAGCCGCACGCGCCATAGGACACCACGATCTTGGGATCGGGTGCAGCCTCAAAGGCGCGCAGGGCCGGCATGCGCATGGCACGCGTCACGGCACCGGTGTACAGCAGCACATCGGCGTGACGGGGCGAGGGCACGACCTTGATGCCAAAGCGCTCGACGTCAAAGACGGGAGTGATGGAACCGAAAATCTCGATCTCGCAACCGTTGCAGCCGCCGCAGTCAACACGGTAGACGTACACCGAGCGCTTGATCTTCTTAAGAAGGGTCGCCTTGGCCTTCTCGATGCTCTCGTCGAGCTCGATCTTGGTCGGGCGGTACTGAAGCCGCTCGGGCAAAAGCGTGGGTTCGGCCATGGTTACTCCTCCTTCGTATCAAAATCAGTGATGATGCCCTCGACCGGCACAGGACCGGCGGGAATCTCGGGCGCATCGGGGTTGAGCTCGCGGTCGATATACTCCGGGTTCACGCCGTGGCCGCCCAGATACTCCATGCCGGGGCCCTGGGGCTCACCGGACGCAAGCGTCTCGTTGGCAGCCATGCCGCGCGCGTTGCCGGTCTTTACGGCCGAGGCGGCGCGCAGGGCGTCGAGCTCGCGCTTGCACTCCTGGCACATACCGACGGTACGGGCGGCCTGCTCGGCCTCCATGCCGCCGGCCTTTTGCAACAGGCGCTTGGCGTAGTCGATCTCCTTGTGCGGGGCGAACGGCTTGCCGCAACGCGAGCAGTGCTCGAGCGTATAGACGCTCTTGCTGGTGAGGTCGTCCTTGCTCATGACGGCCAGCTCAAACTCCTCGGTGAGCTTGATGGCCTCCATGGGGCAGGCTTCCTCGCAGCGGCCGCAAAAGATGCAGCGACCGTAGTCGATCGACCAGGTGATGGTATCGGCCGCAAGGTCGGTATCCATGCGAATGGCATCAGCCGGGCACGCCACGCCGCAGGCACCGCAAGCGATGCAGAGCTCGGCATTGTGCTCGGGCTTGCCGCGCATGTCCTTGTTGGTGGGGAACGGCGCAAACGGGTACTTGACCGTCGCGTCGCCGGCCTTGGCGTTGACCTTCCAAAGCTTCAGCATATTAGAGCGCCTCCTCATCGAGCGGAGCGGCCATGGTGCCCTCGCCCGCAAGCGGCGACTTGTCGCGCCAGACGTTCTCGAACTGCTCCTTGTCGAGCACATGATCGCGCTTGGCGGCGACATCGGTCACCGTCACGCGGTCGGTGCAGGAGTAGCACGGGTCGAGCGAGCCGACGATCAGCGCCGCGTCGCCCACGGTGTTGCCGCGGAACATGTAGCGCAGGACCGGCCAGTTGCTGTACGTGGCGGCCTTGGCGCGCCAGCGGTAGCACTTCTGGTTATTGCCGAGCATGGCCCAGTGCACGTCCTCGCCGCGCGGCGCCTCGGTAGCACCGATGGCGTACTTGTGCGGGGTGTACTCCCAATCCGTGGTGAGGATGGGGCCCGACGGGCAGTTCTCGAGCATGGTCTCGATCATGTCGATCGAATCGTAGACCTCCTGGATGCGAACGGCGGTACGGCCGAAGGCATCGCAGGTGTCGGCCGTGGCGGCGTGCATCTTTTGGATATCCGGATCGGCGTAGCCGTCGAAGGGATGGTCAAAGCGCACGTCGCGGGCATAGCCCGAGCCGCGCATGAGCGGGCCGACCGGCGAGAAGTCGCGTGCGATCTTGCGGTCCAGGACGCCGATGCCACTCGTACGCTCGATAAAGTTGGGCGTGGAGAGCAAGACGTCGACGAGCTCCTGAACCTCGGAGCGCAGCTGGTGGATGGTCGTGAGCGTGGAGAGCTTCTGCTCGGCCAAAATGTCGCGACGCACGCCGCCGATCACGTTGAGGCCGTAGGTCTTGCGGTGACCGGAGAGCTTCTCGGCCAGGTCCATGGACTTCTCGCGGACGCGGAAGAACTGTTGGAAGCCGGAGTCGAAGCCCGTGTAGTGCGATGCCAGGCCAATGTTGAGCAGATGCGAGTGCAGGCGCTCGACCTCGAGCATGATGGCGCGGATGTACTGGGCGCGCGGCGGGACATGGATGCCCTGGGCGCGCTCGACGGCCTCGGCATAGGCCACCGAGTGGGCACAGCCGCAGATGCCGCAGATGCGGTCGGCGAGGAACGTCACGGCGTCATAGTTCAGGCGCGTCTCGGCGACCTTCTCCATGCCGCGGTGCACGTAGAACAGACGGTAGTCGGCGTCGACGATCGTCTCGCCCTCGACGAACAGGCGGAAGTGGCCGGGCTCGTCGGAGGTAATGTGCAGCGGTCCCATGGGAACGAGCGTGGTCTCCTTGCCATTGGTGTCGGCCAAGAACTCGTAGTTTTCCATGTCGCTCGCGGGAGCGGGACGGAAGCGGTAGTCCATGGAGTCCTTGCGCAGCGGGTACAGGCCGCTGGGCCAATCGTCGGGCAGCACCAGGCGACGACGATCAGGCAGGCCCTCGGGAATCAGGCCGAACATGTCGCGCAGCTCGCGCTCGCCCCACACGCAGGCGGGGACGAACGGCGTCACGGACGGGAACGTCATCTTGGCGGGATCGACCTCGGCGCGGACGGTCACCCAGCCGGGATCCTCCCCCTCCATGGAGATGACGTAGTACACGGCGTAACGGCCGCACAGACTGCGCTCATCGTTACCGATGATCACGGGGATCCAGCCGTAGCGCTCGTAGTACAGGTAGTGGACGGCCTCGGGCAGCTTGTCCTGCTTGACGGTGATCGTCAGCTGGTCCTCGCACTGCCACTCGACCTTCTCGATGCAGCCCGGAACGGCGCGGCGCAGGGCCTCGACATGGCTCTCGCAGCGACGGGCATACACCTTGTTCTCAGTTTCAATCATTCGTTACTCCACCTCGCTCTGAGCGGTCTCGGTACCGAACACAGCGCGGTACATCGGCGTCGCGTGAAGTTCCTCGGTGCTCTGCTCGAGCACGATGCCGGTCGCGGTCTCCACACCGTGCACGAGAGGCAGCGGGGTGGCGATGCCAAACCACAAGATCATGACAGCCAAGATGATTTCGGGGATAAGCATGAGCGCCGGGGCCTCATGCTTGCCCATGCCCTGGGGCGCATGGCCGAATACCGACTTGAGTGCGATGCGGGTGAGCGCGGAGATGGCCACGGTAAGACCGAGGGCGACCACGACGACCAGCCACATGGGACCGGCGGTAACACCGGCGACAAAAGTCAGGAACTCGGAAATAAACATGCCAAAGGGCGGGAAGGCGGCAAGACCGAGCAGTGCCAGGATGGCGAGCGCGGCGGTTGCGGGTGCAACCTCGGCGACGCCCTGGATCTTGGCCAGGCTACGCGTGCCAAAGGCGTGCTGGATGTTGCCGGAAACGCAGAAGGCAAGCGTCTTGGTAAAGCCGTGGAACACGCAGTGCAGCAGGGCCGCGGCGATACCCAGCGGGCCGCCGATACCC
>URNQ01000205.1 GCA_900549245.1 uncultured Collinsella sp. | reverse complement strand
GAGCCCTTTACCGGTTTAGATACCGCTGCCCGCGACGCATGCGCCGAGGTCGTGCTCGACTTGCTCGACGGCCGTATGCTGCTGCTTGCCTCGCACGATGTCGCCGACGCTCAGGCCCTCGATATCTCGGACATCATCACGCTCTAAATACTAACTCAGCAACAAAATGATTCGTTTTCCTCCGCTCCCATGGGGTCGGGTGTGGTATTCTATCAGCGGGGTAATACTTAGGAATACCAAGTAATACCAATGCCGCAGAAACAAACTCCAGATGCGGGCCAATCGGGTTGCCTTCACAGCCCGTCGCCCAGCCGCGTGGCCCGCATCTATCCGCACCACCGTCGTTTCAAAAAGGAAGCGCCATGGCAGAACACATGACCCCGGTTGTCGCGAAGGTCTTGCCCGAGGAAAAGGCGGCCTTCGCGGCGGCAACCCAGCTCGTGGGCACCACGCCGTCCAACGCCATCCGCATGTTCATCGCTGCGTTCAATCGCTGCGGCACCTTCCCGTTCGACATTTCGCCCAACGGGGCTTTTGGCACTGCGCCCGATTCTCATCAACAATGACTGTCCCCAAGTGCCGGGTTTTGAGGAGGTTGGCATGCTCAATGCGCTGGTTTGGGCGCTTGCCTGTTTTGGTGTCGTCGCTGCCGATATTGCCCTGAGCATTGTTTTGTTCTCCGCGCTGGACATCGTTTCGGCACTGACGGGTTTCCCGATCGACAATCTCGATATTCAATGGTTTCAGGCCGCCGCTCAGACGGCGTCGTTTTTGATGGCGCTGCTGTGGTGGCGCTATCTGTGGCCCCGCTCCTTCATGGCGCGCCGGCAAGGTGAACGCCCGCTCGGCGGGGGAGCAAATGCTGCATGGAAGCGCATCGCATGCACTGTCGTGATCGGCCTATCCATGCAGGTGGTCATTAGCTACCTATGCGATGGCGTGCTGTCGCTGCTGCCCGAGGTTGCGGCGGACTATAGCGAGCTCGTCGAGGAAACAGGCTTGGGCGATACCAACCTTCTTGCCGTCCTGACCACGGTGCTCGGCGCTCCGTTTTGCGAGGAGTTGCTGGTGCGCGGCATTGTTTTTGAGTTTTCGCTACGAGCGTTTAATCCGCAGTGCCGTCCACTTTGGAAGCGCCGGCGTCGTGCGAGCGCGCAGGACGGCGCCATGGTGCCCTGGGCGGCCCCAAGCACGTGGGGTATCGCCACGGCGGTCGTGTTGCAGGCGGCGATCTTCGGTTTTATGCACATGAACTGGGTGCAGGGCTGTTATGCAGGTGCCGCCGGCCTCATCTTTGGCTGGGTGCTTGTGACCACCGGAAAGCTCCGCTACACGATCCTGCTGCACTTTGCTTTTAACGCCGGGTCGTACCTGATGGGTCTGTTGTGGTTTGTGAACACACCGCTCGACGTGGTAATCACGGTCACCATAGCCGGCATCGTCCTCGTGGAGGCGATGACGCAGCGAGCGCATCGCTGCCCTAGTTGCGCCTGCCACCGCCGTTGGCACCCTGACGCCCCTGAGCTGCACGGTTGCGCCCGGCAGTGTTTTGCGCGCGCGACATGCCGCCGTGCCCCTTGCTGCCTTTGGGTCCCTTGCCGCCAGCGCCACCGTGCGGCTTGCCGTCTTTCTTGCCGGTGCCATGCCCACCGCCAGCAGACGTCTCACCCGGGCGCGGCGGCACGGGGCGGATTAGACAGTGTTTGGTGTAGCCGATCAGGTCACGACGCCCGGCTTTTTCCAGCGCCTCGCGCACCAGCTTGTAGTTCTCGGGCTTGCGATACTGGATGAGCGCGCGTTGCATGGCCTTCTCGTGCGGGTCGCGTGCCACGTAGATCGGCTGCATGGTGCGTGGGTCCACGCCGGTGTAGTACATGCAGGTCGACATGGTGGACGGGGTGGGGTAGAAGTCCTGCACCTGCTCGGGCATGTAGCCCATGTCGCGCACGGCCTCGGCAAGGTCCACAGCTTCCTTCATGGTCGAGCCGGGGTGGCTCGAGATTAGGTATGGCACCACGTACTGCTTGAGTCCGTATTCGCGGTTCAGGCGTTCAAATTTACGGCAGAACGCGTCGTAGACGGCGCGGCTCGGCTTGCCCATCACGGACAGCACCGCGTCGCTCACGTGCTCGGGCGCTACGCGTAGCTGGCCCGAGACATGGTGTTCCAGCAGCACGCGTAAAAACTCGTCCGAGGCATCGGCCATGGTGTAGTCAAAGCGGATGCCGCTGCGGACGAAGACCTTCTTGACGCCCGGCAGCTGGCGCAGGTCGCGAAGCAGCTGCGTGTAGCCGCTCTCGTCGACCACCATGTTCTTGCACACGCTCGGCCATAGGCAGCGCTTGTTCTTGCACACGCCGTGCTTGAGCTGCTTGTCGCAGGCAGGGCGGCTAAAGTTGGCCGTCGGTCCGCCCACGTCGTTGATGTAGCCCTTAAACTCGGGATCGCGCGTGAGCAGCTCGGCCTCGCGCATGATCGAGTCGTGGCTGCGCATCTGCAACACGCGGCCCTGGTGGAAGGTGAGGGCGCAAAACGAGCACTCGCCAAAACAGCCGCGGTTGGAGCTAATGGAAAACTTGATCTCGGCAAAGGCCGGTACGCCGCCTGCCGCGTCGTAGTCGGGATGCCAATCGCGTGCGTAGGGGAGTTCGGCAACCTCGTCCATCTCGTCTGTGGTGAGTGTTGCCGACGGCGGGTTCTGCACCACATAGACGCTGTTGGGGTAGGGCTCTACCAGACGATGCCCGGTGATGGGGTCCATGTTCTGCTGCTGCACATTAAAACTGCGCGCGTAGTTGAGCTTGTCGGCGGCAAGGTCGTCCCAGCTGGGCAGTAGGTCGTAGTCGTAGACCTCGTCGAGCGAACCCGTGCGGTAGACGGTACCGTTGATGTAGGTGATCTGATCGACAGGCAGTCCGGCATCGAGCGCGTCGGCGATCTCGACGATCGCATGCTCGCCCATGCCGTAGATGAGGATGTCGGCGCCCGAGTCGAGCAGTACCGAGCGCTTGAGCTTGTCCTGCCAGTAGTCGTAGTGGGCCAGGCGGCGCAGGCTTGCCTCGATGCCGCCGATGATGATGGGAGCGTCCTTGAACGTCTGGCGGATGAGGTTGCCATAGACCGTGACGGCTCGGTTGGGACGGCGCCCCTCCTTGCCACCGGGGGTGTAGGCGTCGGAGTGGCGGCGGTGCTTGGTCACCGAATAGTGGTTGACCATGGAGTCCATGTTGCCGGCGCTGACGAGAAAGCCCAGGCGAGGCTCGCCGAGCACCGTGATGCTGGCGGGGTCGGTCCAGTCGGGCTGGCAGATGATACCCACCTTGTAGCCATGCGCATCGAGCACGCGGCTGATGATGGCCATGCCAAAGCTCGGATGGTCCACGTAGGCATCGCCGCAGATGTAGACAAAGTCGCACTGGTCCCAGCCACGTGCATCCATGTCGGCGCGGCTGACGGGGAGGAACTTGTCGCGGCCCGG
>URNQ01000204.1 GCA_900549245.1 uncultured Collinsella sp. | reverse complement strand
GATTAATGGATGGAAACGGATGTTCTATCGGGACACACATTTTGTCCTATAAGCCGTTTTTATGTTGATGGGTTAACAAATGGGGTATTTGGGTACGGGTGTCGGCTTATGCGACTAAGATGTTTACCCGTAAGCATTATGCAAGCGAAAGGCGGTCGTCTCCCATGCAGCAGAACGACGAGACACGTTTCGAGGACTTTGTCGGACTGATCAGCGGGCTCTACAAGGAGATCCAGCGCATTAAGACATCCGAGGGCGCAAGGCTGGGCCTCAAGGGCTCCGACGTTATGTGCCTGTACTATCTTGAGCGCAGCAAGGACGGCCTGACTGGTGCTGACCTGGCTCGCATGGCAGGCGTGACCCGTGCCGCCGTCTCGCGCACGCTCGCGCATCTGGAGGAGGGCGGTTACGTTGAGGTCGATGATTCGGGCGATGCCGCCGTTAAGTATCGTGCTCCGGTGCGCCTGACCGCTCTAGGCGGCGAGAGCATGAGCGAGGCGGACCGCATCATTCGCGAGGTGCTCGATGCCACCGGTAAGGCTATGGGTGTGGAGCAGCGCGAGCAGATGTATGCGTCGCTGCGCACGATTCTCAACACCCTGCGCGAGATCTAAGGCCGCCAAGGCATTTGCTTCCCATTAAAAACTGCATAGTCCCGTTTGAGCGCGTATGCCGTGCCGGGGCATTGCTGTCAAAATTCCCCGCGCGGGACCTGCGCAAGAAAGGATTCGTTATGTCCGTCCGCATTATTACCGATTCCGCAAGCGATATGTCGCCGGCGGAGCACCCCGCTCTGCGTGTTCTGCCGCTGTCCGTCACCTTTGGCACCGATGTGTATATGGATGGCGTCGACATCGATCACCAGCGCTTTTACGAGATGCTTGTGGAGCGCGATGAGCTGCCCAAGACCGGTCAGGTCAACCCGTACGCCTTTTCGCAGGCGATTGCCGAAGCGCGTGAGGCCGGCGATGAGGCCGTGATTATTACCGTGGGAGCCAAGCTCTCGGGCACCAACCAGAGTGCTCGTACGGCACTTGCCGAGGCGCCGGGCGGCGACATGTTCGTCGTGGACAGCAATAACGTGACCTTGGGCGAGCGCGTGCTGGTCGAGTATGCGCTGCGCCTGGTGGACGAGGGCCAGGGCGCGGCTCAGGTTGCGGCGGCTGTCGAGGCCGTGCGCGACCGCGTGGTCGTCATCGGCCTGCTCGAGACGTTGGAGTACCTGGTGCGCGGCGGTCGCCTGTCTGCTGCGGCCGGTGCCGTGGGTACGCTGCTCAACGTAAAGCCCGTGGTGGCTGCCGAGGACGGTCTGATCGTGCAGCTGGGCAAGGCGCGCGGTTCCAAGAACGGACGTAACCTGCTCAACCAGAAGGTCGAAAAGGCGGGCGGCATCGACTTTTCCATGCCGCTGGCGCTCGGCTATACGGGCCTTTCGGATGCGGTGCTCAAGAAGTATATCGAGGACAGCGCGGCACTGTGGGCTGGCCACACCGAGGGCGAACTGCCCGTTCACACCATCGGCGCCACCATCGGCACCCATGTAGGCCCCGGCGCCGTAGCCGTAGCCTTCTTCCAGCCCGTTAACTAGCCCACCTGCCAAAACCACCACAAAGGGGACAGGCACCTTTGTGGTGGTTTATGCTATTCCGGGTGGAAGGGAGCGAGCAATGGCGTCTGAGGGCTTTTTTGAGCGGGTGTACGAGGTGGTCGAGCAGATTCCCGAGGGGATGGTCGCCACGTATGGTCAGGTGGCGCTGCTTGCTGGACGTCCACGAAGTGCGCGGTACGTGGGGTATGCCCTGCATGGCAATCCGCGCCCCGGCGAGATTCCCTGTCACCGCGTGGTGTTTGCCGATGGCCGCATATGCGATGGTTTTGCTTTTGGCGGTCCCGATGCTCAACGTGAGCTTTTGCTAGGGGAGGGTGTGGCGTTTAAGGACGACATGCACGTCGACTTGGCCGCCTGTCGCTGGCCTGCAGGGCTCTAGCGGCTCTGCCGTGGTTAAAACCACCACAAAGGTGCCTGTCCCCTTTGTAGTGGTTCTAGTTTACCTGAGCTAACTTATGGAGAAGCTATGGGGGAACATATTGACGCTACAAAGTAAACCACGGTGAACTATATTGTATTCAGCAACGGAGCAGGCAATAGGCGATGAAAAAGCCTGCCCTGTTGAGTTTGATTCGCATTCCTCCCCTCTGTGCGATTCAACGGTGTACTTCGGGAACAGGCCCGCTGGCAACTAACTGCCAGCGGGCCTGTTCCTGTTTTTCGGGGGAGTGCAATGGGCAGAGCCGAACCGGTCGGGCACCAAAAAAGGCGGACGCACTAGCGCCCGCCCTATAGCAATCGAAAGTTCTAGCCAGCAGATCGATCTAGTACACCATGCCCATGGCGTCCTGAACCTCGGCCAGGGTCTGCTCGGCAATCTCGTTGGCGCGACGGTTGCCCTCGTGCAGCACGTCCTTCACATAGTCCAGGTCGTTTTCGTAGCGCTGACGACGCTCGCGGATCGGCGCGAAGTACTCGTTGACGGCCTCGGTCACGTACTTCTTGAGCTGGCCGGAGCCGCCCATGCCAATCTCCTCGGCAATCTCGACTTCGGAACGGCCAGTGCAGATGGCGGCCGTCGAAAGCAGACCGGACACGCCGGGGCGGTTCTCGGGATCGAATGTGATCATGCGCTCGGAGTCGGTCTGGCTCTTCTTGATGCGCTTGGCCGTCTCCTCGGCGGTCATCGAGATGTTGATGGCGTTGCCGTAGCTCTTGCTCATCTTGCGACCGTCCAGGCCCGGCAGTAGCGGGGTCTCGGACAGCAGCGCTTCGACCTCGGGGAACACTTTGCCGTAGCGGTTGTTAAAGCGGCGGGGGGGGGGGCGGGGGGGGTCGGGCTGCCCCGACAAGAAGCGGCGGGCGATGGTGCGGGTGAGCTCGATGTGCGGCAGCTGGTCGCGACCGACGGGCACCACATTGCCCTTGCAGAACAGGATGTCGCAGGCCTGGTGCACCGGGTAGGTGAGCAGAAGGCCGGTGAGCTCGTGGCCCGAGGCCTCCATCTCGGCCTTGACCGTGGGGTTGCGCGCCAGCTCGGCCTCGGAGACCAGCGACAGGAACGGCAGCATGAGCTGGTTGGCGGCGGGCACGGCGGAGTGCGCGTAGATCATGGTCTTGTCGGGGTCGATGCCGCAGGCAAGGTAGTCCATGACCATGTTGTACACGTTGTCCTGGATGTGCTCGGTCGTGTCGCGGTCGGTGATGACCTGGTAGTCGGCGATGAGTACGTTGGTCTTGGCACCCATGTTCTGCAGCTCCACACGGCCCTTGAGGGTGCCGAAGTAGTGACCCAGGTGCAGGCGGCCGGTGGGGCGGTCGCCGGTAAGCATGGTGAACTTCTCGGGCGTTTTTGCCAGGCCCTCGCGAATGGCGTTGCTCTTTTGCAGCGCGACTTCGTAGCTGTTCTCGTTTGGCATGATTGCTCCTAACGTATGTTCATTGGTCAAGATGATAACGCGTTTATTGGAGGGGCGGGTCGTAAGTAGGCGAGGGGCGGGAGATCGGC
>URNQ01000203.1 GCA_900549245.1 uncultured Collinsella sp. | reverse complement strand
CATGCTTTCGTCCAAGAAATATCGTGCAAAAGGAATTCTGGCTGAATTATTGTTCGCGTGGGTGATTCAGTCGATGAGGGCTATTTATGCCCTGTTGGGGACTAAGGAGTGTCCCGGGGTGCCGGCAGGAAAGGAACGTCCCTGAGTGCCGGGTGGTATGAAAAAAGGCGAGGACCCGTAGGGAGTCCTCGCCTTTGTTACAGGGGGCGATGTTATTCGCGTACTGTGGGATTAGACCAGGCGGGCGTTGATCGTCTTGGCGATCTCGGCGGCGTCGGTGGAACCCTTGACGGTGCCACGGAAGTCCTCGTCCATAAGCGCCTCGGCGACCTTGGACAGGATCTTGAGGTGCGTGGTACCAGCCTGTGCACCAGGGATGAGCAGCGCGATGGCCACGTTGACGGGAGCGCCGTCCATGGTATCCCAACCGGTCACGCCAGACTCGTCCTTGACGACGATGACGGCAGCCTCGGTAATAGCGTCGGACTTGGCATGCGGGATGGCGAAGCCCTCCATCATGCCCGTGGTGCCCTCGGCCTCACGGGCCAGGAAGGCGTTCATCACGGCGTCGGCGTCGTTGGCGATACCGGCCTTGACAGCCTGGTTGGAGACAAAGCTCAGAGCCTCGTCACGAGAAGCGAAGTCCTCGGCGACAAATACGTTCTCGACCTTCACGAAGTCGGCAGCCTCGGACTTGGGAGCCTCGACGGCAGCGGCCTTGGGGGCCTCAACCGGCTTGGCTGCAGGAGCGGCCTTCTGATTCTTCTCGAAGTCGTACTTCTTGAAGGCCACGAACAGGATGCCGCCGACCACAGCACCGATGAGGATCGCGAGGACCCACAGCGGACCGTTCTCGACAACGGGCAGGACCAGGAAGCCGCCGTGGGGCGCCGGATCGTGAACGTTGAACATAATGGTCAGGATCGAGGCGATGGAGGAGCCAAGCATCATGATGGGCATGACGGGCCAGATGTTCTTGGTCATGAACGGAATGGCGCCCTCGGTGATGTGGGTGCAACCAAGGATGAGGTTGACGATACCGGCGTCATGATCCTCCTGGCTGAAGTACTTCTTGCCGACGACGACGGCGAAGGTGGTGATCAGCGGCGGAACGATGCAGGCGGCGGAGACGGCAGCCATGAAGTTGGTGCCGAAGTTGTAGGTGTCGGTGCCGACGCCGGCGGCCAGGGCCTCGGTGAGCATAGCGGTACCGGTGACGTAAGCAGCCTTGTTGACCGGGCCGCCCATGTCAACGGCGCACATGCAGCCGATGGCAAGGCCCAGGACAATGGCGCCAGAGGCAGACAGCCCCTTGAGGAAGTCCATCATGGCGGTGTTGATGGCAGCCATGGGGCCAGAGATGCCGAGCATGACCAGGCCGACGATGGCGGTCGAGAACAGCGGGTACAGGAAGATAGCCTTGAGGCCGTCCAGATTCTTGGGCAGCTTGGAGAAGACCTTCTCGAGCAGCAGAATGACATAGCCAGCGAGGAAGCCGCCGACGATGCCGCCCAGGAAACCGAAGCCCACGCCGGCGCCGCCGGCGTCGATCATACCGGTCTCGGCGTTAACGGGCAGACCCTGGATGGCGATCATACCGGCAACAAAGCCGGGGACGAGTGCCGGGCGCTTGCCGATAGACTCGGCAATGTAGGCGGAAAGCACGGGAACCATAAGGTTCATGGCGATGCCGCCGATGATCTTGAGCATAGCGGCAAAGCTGTTGTAGTCAGACGCCGTCGAATCGAAGGACGTGATGCCCCACAGGAACGAAACGGCGGTCAGGACACCACCGGCGACGACGAAGACCAGCATGTGGCTGACGCCGTTCATGAGGTGCTTGTAGATGATGTGGCCGATGGACTCCTTCTCCTCGACCTCATCCTCGACATCGGCAGCAGCCCTTGGCGGCGAGCGCGCGGTCGATCAGCTTACCGGCTGCCTCAACGGACAGGGCCTTGGAAACACCAACGGAAACCATGCGCTTGCCGGCGAAACGCTCCGCCTGGACATCCTTATCGGCTGCGACGACGACGGCCTTGGCACCGGCGATCTCGCTCTTGGTGAGCTCGTTCTCGACACCGACCTGGCCATGGGTCTCAACCTTAATGGTCAGACCTCGCTCGGCAGCTGCCTTCTCCAGCGCCTCCTTCGCCATGAAGGTGTGCGCGATGCCGGTCGGGCAACCGGTAGCGGCGATGATGTCAAACTTAGCCATGTGTCCCTCCTTCTTGAGTACTGCGCCCGCAGGCGCTCCCCTACACGCGCATCCTTGCGCGCTTTTCCACAACTGAAAGATACCAACCTACCGTCCGCGTGAGAAGAGACAAGGCGCAATTCTCCGGTGAAAGGTTCTTTCATAACCGTAAACGGTAAGTGAAAGTTTACCATCAACACTTGAAACGGCAAGGTGTATCTTGTAATTGAAAATGCCCGTATACTATGGCATTGCAAATCAAGTTAGATTTTCATGCCAACCAGGAGCCATCCATGACCGATAGTAGCAAGAGCGCACTTTCCCTCATTAGTACCCATCAGGGATACAGCGAATCCGAGCAGCGCATTGTCGACTATATATTGGAGCACCAGTCCGAGGCGCCACGCCTCACGGCGGCTCAGCTCTCGCGCGCCGCCGCCACGTCCGAGGCGACCGTTTCGCGCTTCTGCCGCAAGCTTGGCTTTGGCAGCTTCCGCAGCTTTCAGTTTTCGTTGGCGAGGGATTTGGAAAGCCAGCGCAACGAGGGCCTGACTGACGAAGTCTCGCTCGACAATATGGAGCAGAGCCTTAAGAACATCCTGGCTGCCAAGGTGAGCGAGCTTAATGCGACCATCGACGGGATCGACCACGATACGTTGGCGGCTGTTGTGCATGCCCTTAAGCATGCAGGGGTTATTGAGTTTGCGGCTGTGGGCAATACGAACGCGGTCGCGCTCGATGCGACGTTTAAGTTTTCGCAGCTGGGCCTGCGCTGCATGGCAAGCACCATTAGCGAGACATCAATCGGCTTTGCGCTCACGTTGCGCCCGGGTGACGTCATCGTGCTCATCTCAAACTCCGGCAAGTCGCGCCGACTGAATCGCATGGCAAAAGCGGCTCGCGACTGCGGTGCCACCGTAGTCGTCATCAGCAGCGACAGCAAGTCTCCACTCGCGCGCCTGGCAGACTACACTTTTAATACCGTCAACCACGAGGCGCTGCTGACGACGGGTGACTTTGCGTTCTCCAAGATCAGCGCCACGATGATCATCGAAGTTATCTACAACTTCCTGCTGCCCGAGATTGAAGACGCTCGCGAACATATCAGCTACTACGAGGAGCTCATCCAGCCGGACAAGGTCGTTGAGTAAAACGCGTAGTGGGACAAAAATTTCAGTCTATTTTGTCCCACCAACACCGCTGATACAACTTATCCTCGAGCTTCTTCGAGCATCTGCTTTGCGTGGGCCAAGCTTGCCTCGGACTGATCGCCGCTCAGCATTCGGGCGATCTCTGCGGTACGGGCGTCTCCCGTCACCTCGTCCAGATGCGTCTGGGGAACATCGCCGGGTTCCTTGCTCACCACGTAGTGCTTATCGGCCATAA
>URNQ01000202.1 GCA_900549245.1 uncultured Collinsella sp. | reverse complement strand
GGCATCGACCTGCGCCGATGCCCCTAAAGTGGACACACATTTTGTCCTATAAGCCTAACGGACGCCGCCTTTGAGACATATGTGTCAGAACAGTAAGAAAGATGAGACGCCCGCAGTTGCGGTGAAATAGGGACTGAATAGCCCTTCAAACAGGCAAAACAGTCCGTATTCCACCGCAACTTATGAAGGACGGTCAGCGGTTGCGTTCCTTGAGGGCGCGGTCGATCTCGCGTTGGACATCACGCTTGGCCATGTCCTCGCGCTTGTCGTAGAGCTTCTTGCCGCGACCCAGGCCCAGCAGCAGTTTTACGCGACCGTCGGTATTAAAGTAGAGCTCCAACGGAACCAGCGCATAACCACGGTTGCGAAGTTTGCCGTCAAGAAAGTCGATCTCCTTGCGGTGCAGCAGCAGACGGCGCCGACGGTCGGGATCGCGATTCCACACGCCACCATGGCTATAAGGGTGGATATGCAGGCCGACGAGCCAGCACTCCCCGCCACGAATCAGTGCAAAGGTATCGGTAATCTGGCACGCGCGCTCGCGAATCGACTTGACCTCGGTACCGCTCAGCTCAATACCGCACTCAAACGTCTCATCGATAAAGTACTCGTGATGTGCCGAGCGATTCTTGGAAATGAGCTTGCGCTCGCGCTTACTGGGCATCGCCGGCCTCCTTGGCGCCATCGGCGTTTGAGCCCGCAGCCTCGCGCTTTGCCCTGCGCTCGGCATTAAGCTCGGCATCGCTCTCGCGCACCAGCTTGATAATCGCCGCGCATGCCTCCTCGCCCACCAGGTCGCGGGCACGGACCGTCAGACGCGTAGCCTCCTGCTTGTCGCCGTCGCTTGCAGCATCGGTCGCGCACATGATCAGGCAGATGGCGATCTCGGCCGAAGGCGAGGTCGGCACGCCCTGCAGGGCGAGCTCACCCATCACATGGTCGTCACTCTCGTCCGCGGCATCCGGATAGGTGGTATGGATCTTGTTGAGCAGGCGCGTCGTATGCGCATCATTGGGCGCCAGGCGCAGCGCCAGACGCGCGCAGCCCACGGCAGCCGAAATGTTCTCGGTCTCGGGCTCCAAGAAGTACTGACCCAAATTGGTGTAGGCGCGTGAGGCGCACTTACCGTCGCTCGCGCGCTCCAGCACCGAGAACGAGAGCGATGCCCACTCCTGCTTGTCCTCGAGCGCGCGGAACAGCTCGGCCAAGTCCAAGCGATAGTTGCAGTTCATGGGATCCCAACGCACGGCCTGCATCAGGGCATTCCGAGCACTCACATAATCCTGCTGGCGAATGTAGGCAAACGCCATGTCGGAGTACAGGCGGTCAAAGGGAACCTCGACCTGCACCAGCTCGCGCGGATCCTTCTCCACGCGGCGATAGGCCAGGCGCTCAAACTTGCTGTCGAAGCTAAAGTACTGGCGCTTCTCCTCCGTCTTGCACTCAGCGTCGATATACTCCTCGGCGAGCTCCACCAGACGCTCAAGCAGCGGCGTCGCCGTAGCCAGGTCGCCCTGCGCCAGATAGTTCTCGGCATACGTGATGTCTTCCAAGCTGATAGGCAGGTCCATGACAACTCCTCGGTCCGGGCGGCAGACTCAACGCGCGCCTTAAATATCGGTCAATACACAAAACCCGGGTCTCTTACGAGGCCCGGGCGTTCAATTTTGGTAGCCCGTACCAGATTCGAACTGGTGATCTCCGCCTTGAGAGGGCGGCGTCCTAAACCGCTAGACGAACGGGCCATATGTAGCACATGCAATGGCTGGGATGGAGGGAGTCGAACCCCCATTGACGGAACCAGAATCCGCTGTCCTGCCATTAGACGACATCCCAATGACTGCATCGCTGCGCTCGGCTGTGCCTTTGCGCAAGAAAGAAATATACGGGAAGTCCGGCCGTGACGCAAGCCCCAATTTTGACTTTTTTGAAATTCAGTCAAATACGGCCAACACGTGAAGGACCTGTGAAGTCGACCGCTGCACACGAAGGGCAAAACGCCGCGAGCGGTAGCCGTCAACCGTTGGCAGATTCTACCGCGAAAACGATAGCACCAGGCAACACAATCGAAGTATCAATGATCACGTAGATATCGAGGCGCCATGGACGAAGAGCTTGATTACCTATGGGAGACCCTGGGCCTCGAGATCACTGCTGACCTTTGGCCCGAACGGGACAAAATCCATCCCACTCTGCGCCCCGCCATCACGGTGATGCAGGCAAAATACCGCCGTGCATCCTTTTTGATCATGCGGATGTCATGGCACGCGGGACTCCCCGACCTTAAGCGAATCCAGGCAAGCCTCGTCGAGCTGTCCGGTATGCCGACCGTCATATCCGAGGCGCACCTGGAGCAGCGCCAACGCGAGCGACTGCAGCAGCAGCGGATTCCCTTTATCTGCCCCGGCGTTCAGGCATATCTGCCCTTTATGGACGAGGAGTACTGGAGCGGCAAGCCCAACAAGCACGTAAAGGTCTACGATCCGCACGAATGGGCGCAGCTCAAGGATTGAGCCGAGCGAGCCCTCCGATGGAAAACACGTCCCACCCCGAGCGCTCAAAACGGGTCGCACTTTCCGCAGCCGCTACAGCAACGCCTCGACCCAAGCCGATTCCCTAAAGCCGGGAATCGCAAAGTCGTCGCCCACCAGCAGTGGGCGCTTAACCAGCATGCCGTCGGTCGCCAGCAGCTCGTAGCACTCCCGATCCGTCATGCCCGCATCCAGACGCGCCTTCAGGCCCAGCTCTCGATATTTCATGCCCGACGAATTAAAGAAGCGCCGCACCGGCAGTCCCGAACGAGCAATCCAGGTCGCAAGCTCATCAGCCGTGGGATTGTCCAAAACGATATCGCGGTCGATATACTCTACCCCGTGTTCGTCCAGCCATGCCTTGGCCTTCTTACAGGTCGAGCACTTGGGATATTCAACAAACAGTACGGTCATGGGAATCCTCCGAATATAGATCGGCCAACGCAGGCACACGCCACACGAGGCGCCTTCGCATGATGGGCCAATTGTAGCCCACGGGCCACACGCTAAACGAACCGTACCCCGAATCCGCGTTTGATGAACGGCAGCAGCTCCATTGCCTCGGGCGAGATATGACCCGCAACGTTCATGCGCTCGTCACCGGGAAGATCGACCCGCGCAATCTCAAGCTCGCCTTCGTAGCGCCCATAGCCGCTGTTGCTCACAGCGATCGACCCCGTCTTTCGTGACAGGCCGGCACCGGCATCCATCGGCACGGAATCCGGCTTAAGCGTCGTACGCGACTCCTGAGACCTAAAGATGAGGGTGCTCGAATCGGGTCGGTCGTGATGAATCTGCCCACGTACATAGGCATAACCGGGCTCAAGCTCGCATTGCAGGTCCACGTATCCGGCGGAAACATGAGCAAACTGCGTCCAGCCCGCATCGGAAAGATCGGGGTCGCCGACCAACACAATGTCGCAATCGGCGCCATGTGCAAGCTCAAGCATATTGAGAGCAACCTTTGACGCGCGACCGCGCTGCGTCTCGACCGTCGGCAGTCCCTCGAATACCGGCCCGCGAACGTTAGCATCGCCCGGCACCAAAACGTTTGGACTA
>URNQ01000201.1 GCA_900549245.1 uncultured Collinsella sp. | reverse complement strand
CGTGCGAGCCAGGACTGTAGAGCAGCAAACATAACCAAGACCCACCGGGCAACCTACCAACCAAAATCTTTTCAGCTCAGACCCCTGTGTACCGCGCGTCCAAGATCTTCAAATTCAGCTTGCTGACATAAAACAAGACATAACAGAGGACCCCTGGTCCTTAACTTGATACGAGTTCCGCACGCAAAGGAGGCGCCAGTGGCGCCTCCGTCTTGCGCAGGACTGTTCGAAGTAGCAAGTTAAGGACCAGGGGTCCCCGTTACCCGAGCGTTTCTGCCCTAGTTGAATTTGAAGATCTTTGAGGCAAGACGGTATAGGCCGAGTGTGGTTTTGTCTCCGGCACGACCGCGGAGGTTAGTGAAGAACCCGACCACACCGTAGCGGGCACGACGATACATGCGCTCGTCGTAGGCCTTCAAATCATTCCACAGCGTCTTTAGGCGCTCGTCGGCGCAATCTTCCTCGGAAAGCTTGGTCAGCACCGAGCAGATCGCCATCATCATAGTGAAGTAGCCCATCATGTACGAACGCAGACGCGACGACTCGACATCGCTGTACAGGTGGTACGACTCCATCATGATACGCGTAACACGGAACTGCTGGTCCAGACGCTTGACCATCGTGGCCTCGTTGACACTCTGGCCCTCGCGACCGATAAAGTAGCGATAGAGGTCGATGTCGGCGTAGTACATGGTCTTGCAACGCGGCAGCGGCACGTAGGCGTAGATGTTGTCCACATAGAACGTGTGCGGCGGCATGGGCAGGTTGGACTCGCGCAGCACATCCGTGCGATAGCACAGGCTGTGCATGAGCAGATTCTGGTCCAAACGGAAATGGCCGATCTGGTCCCAGGTAAAGATCTTTTTTCGAGGCAGGGCAAACTTGTAACCAATGGCCGTATGCGTACCCTCGTAAACCTTCTCGTACACGTAGTTCGAGATAAACAGGTCAACGCGCTGGTCGCGCTCTTCAAAGCCGCGCAGAATCGACAGCATGGTCGAAAGGGCAGCGCCGTCAAGCCAGTCGTCCGAGTCGACAACCTTGTAGTAGGTGCCCTGCGCCTCGCGCAGACCCGAAAGGACGGCAATACCGTGGCCGCCATTCTCCTGGTGCACCGCGCGGATGATTCCAGGATAACGGGCCTCCCACTCGTCGGCCTTGGCGGCCGTCTCATCCTTGGAGCCGTCGTCCACCACGATAATCTCGATATCGGTGGCATAATTGCTCCCCTCCAAGATGGAGGTGATGCAATGGTCCATGTCCTTAGCGGCGTTATACGAGGGAATACCGAATGTTATGACTTTATGCATGGCAGGCGATAATCTCATCCGAAAGATCGAGGGCGGAATTGGTCACGGCATCCATATCGTAGTAACGATACTCGGCCAGACGACCCACCGGGTGGAAGTTTGTCAGGTTCTGGACGCGCTCAAGATAGCGCTCATAGAGCTCGCGGTTCTCGGGCTCCAGAATGGCGTAATAGGGCGTCTCGCCCGAGCCGGGCGTATAGGCCTTGGAGTACTCCTTCATGATGGTGGTCTTGCCGGGCAAAACCTGACCGGTCATATTCTTGAACTCGGTAATGCGCGTGTAATCCTCGCTCGTGGTGTAGTTGACGGTGCCCACGGGCTGGAACTGGTCCATATCGAGCGTCTCGAACTTCATGTCGAGCGTGCGGTACGGCAGCGCGCCCAGGTCGAGGTTGAACAGCTCATCGAGCGGACCGGTATAGACGATCTCGCCGCCGTAGACCTTGCCGTCGACCTTGACGGTTGTCTCGTCGATCTCGAAGAGATCGCGGGCGTCCACGTCGCAGAACACGTCGATCAGGTCGTGGTCGAGCATATGCTCGAACAGCGCCGTGTAGCCGTCCTGCGGCATACCCTGGAAGGGAGCCTGCGGGAAATAGCGGTCATCGTCGCCCACAAAGACGGGAACGCGACCGGTGATCGAGGGATCGATCTGGTCGGGCGTCTGGCCCCACTGCTTCATGGTGTAATGCAAAAAGACGTTCTCGTAGACGTAATCGGCGACCTCGGCCAAGTCGGGGTCGTTCTTCTTACGCAGCTCCATAATGGGCACCTTGACATCCTTGCCAAAGGTCTCCACGAGCTTCTGATACAGCTCCTCGCCGCGCTCATCACCAAAGGCGAGCTTGAGACTCGCATGGTTGAAGGGCACGGGCATAAGGGTACCGTTGATGTTGGCGAGCACCTTGTGCTGATAATCCGTCCACTTGGTAAAGCGCGACAGGAAATTGTGCACGCGCTCGTTAAAGGTGTGATAGATATGCGGACCGTACTCGTGGATCAGGATTCCGGCCTCGTCAGTGCAGTCATAGGCATTGCCCGCAATGTGGCTACGGCGCTCCAAAACGGCAACACGATAGCCGATAGTCTCGGCAAGACGGCGGGCGCAAACGGCACCGGCATATCCAGCACCGACGACAATCATGTCGTACGCGCCGGCGTTAAAGCCTTCAGGCAGGCCTGAGGTAATCTGCATCGATACTCCTTGTCAAAAGCCACGGGCTCGTTAGCTGGGCTTTTCTCGAACATTCTTCGAGACATATTTATCAGAGCGATTATAGCGCTAATGCGTCCTATAATGAGCTTGCCACACAAGGAAAGCTCAAGCACAGCGGCGAACATAATTGAAAGGTAGACCCGCTAGCAGCGGGTTTATTCGTGAACAGCCGGGCGCCTGGAGCTTAGCGAAACGCTTGTAAGGAGTAACATGAGCGATTTCCTAAACCGTATGAAGTCTGCCGCCAAGGCCGACCTTAAGACCATCGTCCTGCCCGAGGGCGAGGATCCGCGCACCATCGTCGCGGCCAACAAGATCATCGAGGAAGGCCTGGCCAACATCGTCATCCTGGGCGATCCCAACGAGATCAACGTCCCCGGCGCCACCGTCATCGACCCGCGCAATGCCGAGAAGCACGAGGAGTACGCACAGAAGTTTGCCGAGCTCCGCGCCAAGAAGGGCGTTACCATCGAGCAGGCTCGCGCCCAGGTGATGGACGCCACCTACTTTGGCACCATGATGGTCAAGATGGGCGACGCCGACGGCCTGGTCTCCGGCGCCTGCCACTCCACCGCCGACACCCTGCGCCCCGCGCTTCAGATCCTCAAGACCGCCCCGGGCACCAAGCTGGTCTCGGCCTTCTTCGTGATGTGCACCGACACCCCGCAGTTCGGCACCGACGGCACGCTGATCTTCGCCGACTGCGGCCTCAACATCAACCCGTCCTCCGACGAGCTCTCCGAGATCGCCATCGCCTCCGCTCACTCCTGGTCCACCTTCATGGGCAACGTTGAGCCGCACGTGGCTATGCTCTCCTACTCCACCATGGGCTCCGCCGGCGGCGAGGTCGCCAAGAAGGTCCAAGAGGCCGTGAAGTTCTGCAAGGAGAAGGCTCCCGAGCTCGCCATCGATGGCGACCTGCAGCTCGACGCCGCTATCGTCCCCACCGTCGCCCAGCTCAAGGCTCCCGGTTCCTCTGTCGCCGGCAAGGCCAACGTGCTCGTGTTCCCCGACCTCGAGGCCGGCAACATCGGCTATAAGATCGCACAGCGCCTCCCCCGGAACCCCTGAA
>URNQ01000200.1 GCA_900549245.1 uncultured Collinsella sp. | reverse complement strand
TCGACAGCCGCAGCAGCCTCCACAGCCGCCGGGCGCTCAATCTCCGGGTGCATAAAGAAGTACAGGTCCAGATACTTGTCGGCCGAGCGCGTCCAGCTAAAGTCCTGGCTCATGGCCTGCGTGACCAGTTGGTTCCAAGCGTCACGGTTATCCCAGAACAGGCGTGCTGCGCGGAAGACCGCGTCGCCCATCTCGTCGCCGTTAAAGTTGGTAAACGAGAAGCCCGTGCCCTCGCCGGTAAACTCGTTATACGGGATCACGGTGTCCTTCAGGCCACCGGTCTCGCGTACGATAGGCAGGGTGCCGTAACGCATGGCGATGATCTGCGACAGGCCGCAGGGCTCAAACTTCGAAGGCATCAGGAACATATCGGCGGCGGCATACATACGCTGCGACAGCGCCGGGTCAAACTCGATGCGCGCGGCCATGGTGCCGGGGTACTTGTCCTGGAAGTAGCGCAGGCCGTCCTCGTAGTCGCGGTCGCCGGTGCCCAGCACGGCCACCTGCACGCCGCCGGCCAGGATGCGGTCGAGCGCGTACATGACCAGGTCCATGCCCTTCTGGCGCGTCAGGCGCGTGACCATCACCATAAGCGGGCGGTCGTCGCGAACCTCGAGTCCCAGCTCCTCCTGCAGCTTGGCCTTGCACACGGCCTTGCCGGAACGGTCCTCCACGGTGTAGTTGGCGGCAATGCGCTTGTCGGTTGCCGGGTCAAAGCTCGCAACGTCAATGCCGTTGAGGATGCCCTGCAGCGCGTAGGAGCGCTCGCGCAGAACGCCGTCCAGGCCCTCGCCAAACTCGGGCGTCTGGATCTCGCCCGCATAGGTGGGGCTCACCGTGGTGATGGCATCGGCATAGTGCAGCGCGCCCAGCATGTAGTTGATGCTGCAGGCGTCGCAGCGCAACTGCGTAGCTGCCGCCGGAATATGCGCCACACCCAGGATGTCCTCCATCACGGTGTCACTAAACTGGCCCTGGAACGCCACATTGTGGATCGAGAACACGGTCTTGACGCGATCGTACAGTGCCATCACCTGGTAAAACTCGCGCAAGAACACGGGCGCTAGCGCCGTCTGCCAGTCGTTGCAGTGCAAAATGTCGCACTCAAAGCCCTCGGGCAGGTGCTGCAGGCTCTCGGTGATGGCCTTGGAGAAAAACGCAAAGCGCTCGCCGTCGTCAAAGAAGCCGTACGGATAGTCGCGCGCAAAGTAGCGCTCGTTGTCGATGAACATATAGGTGACGCCGTCGTGCTCGAGCTTCTCGAGACCGCAGTACTCGTTGCGCCAGCCCAGGCTCACGTAAAAGTCGGCAAAGTGCTCCATCTGCGCCTTGTACTCGTCCTTGATGGTGGCGTACTTGGGCACCATGACGATGACCTCGGCGCCGGCGCGCACAAGCGCCGCGGGCAGCGAGCCCGCCACGTCGCCCAGGCCACCGGTCTTTACAAACGGTGCGCACTCGGCCGAGGCAAACACGATCTGCATCTTTTTGCTGGAATCTGCCATATTGTCTCCCATGTTGCAATTCGAGAATAGCCGCCTGGCGCTAACCGGGCGGCTATTCTACATGTTACGAGCGATGTTGCGGTGCCAACGTTAACGTACGATGGTGGTGTCAGAAGTTAACGGAGCCTTGCCCAGCACCAGGATGTTCTCGGGCGTGCCGCGAAGCTCGGTGTTGGTGGGGACCACGTTGTTCTTGTCCAGAATGGCGTTCTCGACGCGGGCGCCGCTCTTGATGATGCAGCTCTGGTTGATGATCGAGTTGGTCACCGAAGCGCCTTCCTCGACCACGACGCCGCGCGACAGGATCGAGTTGCGCACGGTGCCCTTGATGATGCAGCCGGCCGAGATGATCGAGTTGCACGCGTGGCTGCCGGTCGCATAGCGCGAAGGCGGCACGTCGTGGGCCTTGGTCAGGATCGGGCGCTCGGGGTCAAAGAGCTGGTCGGCCACGGTCTGGTCGAGCAGGTCCATGCTGCGGCGATACAGCGACTTTTCGCTAAACACGCCCACGACCTCGCCCTTGTACTCGTAGCTGCACACGTCGATGTTGCCAAAGTCGCCCTGGAGTGCCTCGAGCAGGTCCAGATAGTCGGCGGCCTGGTAGTGGTCGATGATCTCGAGCAGCGTCTCGCGGTTGACGATGCAGCAGTCCATGGACGCGTTGTCGCCGTACACGACGCCGGCGCTCACGCCCGTCAGGCGGCCGTTCTCGTTAATCTCGAGCTTGGTCTCGTCATCGACGTTGCGCGTGGCCTTGCAGTACACCACGGTCATCTGGGCACCGGAGTTCTCGTGCGCCTCGATGATGGTGTTGAGGTCCATGTTAAAGATGATGTTGGTGCCCATCATCACGACATAGGGCTTCTCCGAGCGCTGGAACAGCGTCTTGTTGGAGATGATATCGCGCAGCAGGAAGCGCATGCCGCCCTTGGTGGTGCCATACGCGTTGCCGGGCACCATGAACAGGCCGCCCTTCTTGCGGTCCAGGCCCCAGTCCTTGCCCGAGCCCACGTGGTCGATCAGCGAACGGTAGTTACCCGGCATGACGACGCCGACGGTCTTGATGCCGGCATTCATCATGTTGGACAGCGGGAAGTCGATCAGGCGGTAGCGGCCCAAAAACGGAACGGACGCGATGGGACGATCCTTGAGCAGCACGCTGCCGTAGGTCGAAGAGTAATTAGCGGTGATATAACCGATGGCCTTGCGATTGATCATCGGATCATTCCCCCTTCCCGATAACGACGTCATTTCCAACGACGGCCGTATCCTTGGTGGTATCGACAGAGCCGAGCTTCACGCCCTCTTCGACCGTGGAGTTCTCGCCCAAAATAGCGCGGCAGATGTGCGCGCCGCTCTTAACGTGCGCACCCGGCAGCAGCACGGAGTCCTCGACCACGGCGCGCTCCTCGATGATGACATCGGTCGAAAGGATCGAGTGGCGAGCGGTGCCGTAGATCTTGCAGCCGTTGGAGACCAGGCAGTCGTCCAGGCGGCCGTCCGGGCCAATGTAGTGCGGCGGACGCGTGGTGATGTTGGACATGATGGGGAAGTTCTTGTCGAACAGATCGAACTCGGGGTTGTTACCCAGCAGGTCCATCGAGGTCTCATGGAAGCTGGCGATAGTGCCGACGTCCTTCCAAAAGCCGTGGAACTCGTAGCTGTACAGGCGCTTGTTCTCGCCGAGCAGCTTGGGGATGATGTCCTTGCCAAAGTCGTGGCTCGAGCGCTGGTCCAGAGCGTCCTCCTCGAGCGCCTCGATCAGCACGTCGGCCGAGAAGATGTAGATGCCCATGGAAGCGAGGTTCGAATCAGGCTTCTCGGGCTTCTCGGTAAACTTGGTGATGCGGCCGTCCTCGGGGTCGGTGGTCAGGATGCCAAAGCGGCTGGCCTCCTCCCACGGCACGGGCATAACGCTCACCGTGAGGTCGGCGTTGTTCTCAATGTGCGTCTTGAGCATCTTGCGGTAGTCCATGCGATACAGGTGATCGCCCGAAAGAATCAGGACGTACTTGGGGTCGTTGGCCTTGATGTAGTCGAGGTTCTGCGTAATGGCGTCGGCCGTGCCCGCATACCAGGCGCCGCCGGTCTGCGTCTCGTACGGCGGGCGGGTCGGCACCCCCCCCCCCAGAATGCATC
>URNQ01000199.1 GCA_900549245.1 uncultured Collinsella sp. | reverse complement strand
GGCGGCTACTATAAGCGCCGTGAGGGCGTGGGCGACTGCACCGTCACCATTCCGCCTCCCAACGTGACCGGTAAGCTCCACATGGGCCACGCTACCGACGACTCCATCCAGGACGCCATCGTCCGTATGGCTCGCATGCGCGGCAAGTCCACGCGCTGGGTGCTGGGCACCGACCACGCCGGTATCGCCACGCAGACTAAGGTCGACAAGAAGCTCAAGAGCGAGGGCATCAGCCGCCTGGAGATTGGCCGCGATAAGTTTGTCGACGCCTGTTGGGACTGGACCCACGAGTACGGCGGCATCATCGTCGAGCAGATCAAGCGCATGGGCTGCTCCGTCGACTTCGACAACGAGCGCTTCACCATGGACGAGGATTACGCCCAGGCTGTGCGTAAGGTCTTCTGCGACTGGTACCATGACGGCCTGATCTACCGTGGCAAGCGCATCGTCAACTGGTGCCCCAACTGCACCACCGCCATCTCGGACGACGAGGCCGAGTATAAGGACGAGAAGGGCCACCTGTGGCACCTGCGCTACCCGCTGACCGAGCCGGTTAACGGCCAGGACTACATCGTCGTCGCCACCACGCGCCCCGAGACCATGCTCGGCGACACGGGCGTCGCCGTCTCCCCGAAGGACCCCGAGAAGGCCGCCTTCGTGGGCAAGACCGTCATGCTGCCGATCGTCAACCGTGAGATCCCCATCTTTGAGGATTGGCACGTCGACGCCAGCTTCGGTTCCGGCTTCGTTAAGGTCACCCCGGCCCACGACCCCAACGACTATGCCATGGGTCAGGCTCACGACCTGCCGCAGATCAACATCTTCGATGAGCACGCGGTGGTCGTCGAGGGCTACGGCGAGTTCACCGGCATGAACCGCGACGAGTGTCGCGAGGCCGTCATCAAGTGGTTCGACGAGCACGGTCTGCTCGACCACGTCGAAGAGCTCGACCACTCCGTCATGCACTGCTACCGTTGCGACTCCGCCCTGGAACCGTGGCTGTCCGAGCAGTGGTTCGTCGCCGTCGACAAGCTCAAGGGGCCGGCGCTCGACGCCGTCAACTCTGGCAAGGTCACCTTCCACCCCGCGCGCTGGACGCAGACCTACACCACCTGGATGGAGAACCTCAAGGACTGGTGCATCAGCCGCCAGCTGTGGTGGGGCCACCGCATCCCCGTGTTCTACTGCGAGGACTGCGGCTGGGAGGACGCCCTCACCGAGGACACCGACGTGTGCCCCAAGTGCGGCGGCCATCACGTGCATCAGGACGAGAACGTGCTGGACACCTGGTTCAGCTCGCAGCTGTGGACCTTCGCCACGCAGGGCTGGCCGCAAAAGCCGGAGCTGCTCGAGGGCCATCACCCCACGACGGCGCTCGTCACCGCGCGTGACATCATCGCGCTGTGGGTCGCCCGCATGGTCATGAGCTCGCTGTACTTCCTGGACGAGGTGCCGTTTAAGGACGTCGTCATCTACCCGACGATCCTGGCCAAGGACGGCAGCCGCATGTCCAAGTCCAAGGGCAACGGCGTAGACCCCATGGACCTCATTGGCATGTACGGCGCCGACGCCATGCGCTATAACCTGCTCACGCTGTGCACCAACAACCAGGACGTCAAGTTCGACGCGAACATCGATAAGAAGACCAAGAAGCTCATCGACAGCCCGCGCACCGACCAGGCCAAGTCGTTTGTGACCAAGATCTGGAACGCCAGCCGCTTCCTGCTTATGAACATGGAGGGCTATACGCCCGGCGAGCCCGTCGTGGAGACGCCGGCCGACGCCTGGATGTTCAGCCGCTTGGCCAAGGCCGTGAAGATGGTCACCGAGGGTATTGAGAATTACACCTTTGGCGACATGGCCCGCGGCGTGCAGCAGTTCTTCTGGAACGAGGTCTGCGACTGGTACGTCGAGGTCACCAAGGCCCGCCTGAAGGGTGAGGGCCGTCTGCAGGCGCAGCGCAACCTGATCTTTGTGCTCGATACCTCCATTCGCCTGATGCACCCGCTTATGCCGTTTGTCACCGAGGAGATCTGGGACAACATGCCGGCGAGCGTGCTCGACCTGGATGCCGAGGGCAACGTGGACCGCGCTGAGGCGCTCATGATCGCCAAGTGGCCCGAGCCCGCCGACTACGCCAAGTATGTTGACGAGGACGCCGAGCACGCGTTTGAGCTGTGCCGTGCCGTCGTGTCCGCCGCCCGTGCCACCCGTTCGCGTTATCGCTTGAGCCCCAAGGTCGCGCTCGACGTGGTCGTGCGCGCCGGTGCCGAGGATATCGAGAAGCTCGAGAGCCTGCGTTCGACCATCGAGCCGCTGGCGAACACCGCTTCGCTGGTCATGGGTACCGACGTCGAGAAGCCGGCTGCGAGCATTGCCGTGGTCGATAGCGGTGTCGAGGTCTTTGTGGTGCTCGAGGGCAAGGTTGATCTTTCGGCCGAGAAGGCGCGCCTGGAGAAGGAGATCGCCGCTGCGCAGAAGGAGCTCGCCGGCTGCGAGAAGACCCTTGCTAACGAGGGCTTTGTTGCCAAGGCCGCGCCTGCGGTGGTCCAGAAGAAGAGGGACCGTGCAGCTGAGCTCAAGGAGATCCTGGCGGCGCTGACTGCTCAGGTTGCTGACTTCTCGTAGGCGGTACTGGGGGGACGCGTCCCGATGCTTTGCTCTCCGCTGCGGACAGTCCTGCGCAAGACGGACAGCACATTAAGTGCTGTCCTTTGCGTGCGGAACTTGCGGCGAGCAAAGCATCGGGCCGCTCCCAGTTTGTTTACGTGGCTGTTTGCATCTGGCATGTAAGGGCCGCTTGGTTGTGGCCTTGATCTCGCTGCAAAGCGGTGTTTGGCTGATATTTTGAATGGGAGGGGCTCGTTGTTTGTTACGGGCCTCTTTTTATGTTGAGGGGACTTTGGGTTATGGCTAAGCGTTCTGGGTCGTATTCTGTGCCGTTCTCGTTTGAGCTTCTTTCGTTTGATGAGGCTGTGGGGCTTGCTGCTGATACGGGGCGGATTTCTGGGGATGCTGGTCCTTTGCTCGAGACGGTTGTCGATATGCTTGATGAGCTGGGACGTCCGGATGAGTATTTTGATTGCATTCAGGTTGCCGGTACCAATGGCAAGACTTCGACTACGCGTTTTTCGGCTGCCATTCTTCGTGGTGAGGGGCTCAAGACCGCGCTGTATACGTCGCCGCAGCTGGTGCGCTATCCCGAGCGTATGGAGGTCGATGGGTGCGTCGTAAGCGACGAGGCCTTTGCCCGTGGCGTTTCGGCCGCTGTTGAGGCGGGGCATCGAGTGAATGCCCGTCGTGTGGCGGCGGGGGAGCGCGCCTATACCATCACGCCGTTTGACCTTTTGACGGCTGCTGCACTTGTGGTGTTTGCCGAGGCTCGCGTGGATGTTGCCGTGCTTGAGGTTGGCATGGGCGGACGCTGGGATGCTACGAGTGCGACTGATCCCGTGGCCGTCGCCATTACGGGTATTGGGCTCGATCACACACGTATTTTGGGCGATACGCTCGAGGCCATTGCGGGGGAGAAGGCCGCGGTCATCAAGCCCGGACGCCTGGTTGTTCTGGGCGAGGGCACGCATGAGCCGAGCGTTCAGCGCGTGATGGACGCCCGCTGCCGCGAGTGCGGCATCGTGCCGCTGGTGGGGAGCCACGCTACGACCCAGGTGCCGGTCGATCAGCT
>URNQ01000198.1 GCA_900549245.1 uncultured Collinsella sp. | reverse complement strand
CCCTCGTCGGCGACCTTGTCGGCGAGCGCGGTCATCTTCTTGCCGGTCTCGTAGAGCGCCTTGCCGTCCTCGAGATAGCCCTCCTGGTCGAAATGCATGATCTCGATCTTCTCGGTTTCCTTCATTTGTCTCTCCTTTCTGGGGTTGTTTCCACATCCCCCATGCCAACGGGCATCAAAACCCGCTTACATTCCGTAACACTCAGCCGCTTTGGCCTTAAGCGCATTGACTGACTCTTCGTAGCCCTCTGCCTTGACCTCCATTTGCTTGGAGACGGCATCGAGATACGGGTGCACGTTCCATGACTTCAGACGCTCGGCGATCATGGCCGCAATCGTCTGGAAGAACACAAGATTGGGAATTGCGCTGAGCAGCGGAGCCACCTGAGGCACCGCAACCTCGTGAGCCCTACCCTTGGGATGGGCCGTGAGCAGCACCGTTTTTGCCGTAACGTTCGATAGCGCATCGGCGATATTCGCAAGACGCTCCGACCCCTGCGGATCGTCGACGATAAACACCAGATAGCCCGGAACGATCTGCATCTCGGGACCGTGGACGAACTCCTCGCCTTCGTGATGCATGGCAGGAATCTTGATGGTCTCGCTCAGCTTGAGCGCTGCCTCCTCGGCAACACCATAGTTGGGGCCGTTGCCGACGACCATGGCGGGCATGTGCTCAGAAAGCTCGAGCATGTGATCTTGGACATATGCCTCGGCGGTCTTGCACATCACGGCATTAGCCTGGATAGCCTCGCGCAGGTCATCAAGACGCTGAGCAACGCCCTTGGCGTCAATCGTTCCGCGCGCCTGACCGCCGTAAATACCAAAGAGCACCAGGTACTCAACGAGAACCTCGACGCCCAGAGTCACAAAGTCCACCGACTCGACGCCCACACCGTAGTCAAGAACGATGTCAGCGTGTTCCTTGATGGGTGCCTCGACGTTTGCCGTGAGCGCAACTGCAGCCATATCGTGTGCACGCATGTAATCGAGCGCCGCAATCGTATTGGTCGAATAGCCGCTCTGCGAGACGGCGATGTTGAGCGCATGCTGCGGATAGGTGTGTTCAAAATCGACGAAGGCCTCGGGCGTCACAACGGACACCTGCATCTGCAGCGCATCTTGCAGGTAATCGCGGGCGCAATCGGCGGCATGGCGCGACGAACCCGAAGCAACGATGCGCAGTGCATCAAAAGAACCGGACTGGAAAATATCAACGAGCTGTGCTACCAGCTCAGACGAACGCTCGAGGTTCTCCCCCATACGCACATGGGCAAGCTGAACGTAATCGAGCATCTTCATCGTCTCACCTCATAACAGATCATTAGTATTTGATACCAATCACAGTTACAGGTTACGGCTTTTTGATACCTCTTTGTCGATTAATTTATCCCCATCGGCGAACGGTCGATTTTGAGCCATGTAAGGTTGTATATACAGTCGGTCAAATTGCCCAAACAGACCGGCTGTTACCGCGCGCGATGCAAAGCCCCAGCTAGTACGTATAGGTGTAGCCGCCCGCATCGCCACGATTGAAGGACTTTACATACTCGATAGCCTGACCGCTCGCGTCATAGCTCACGCATTCCAAAAGCAAAACAAGATCCCCTTGTTCCAAGCCAAGCAAGCCCGCGTCGCGTGCACCCACCGCCTCGATATCGAGCTTCTCCTGTGCCATGACCGGCTTTCGGCCCAACATCTCATAGGTCTCGTACAAACTGAAGACCGACACGTCAATATCTTCGATTGTGGGAAACAGCAGGCACGGGATGAACGCCATCTCAATCGATACGGGATCGCCGTTGACGCAGTTCAAACGCCGAATCGAATACAGCAAATCGTCCTCGGCAATGCCAAACAGGTTGGCATAATATGGGCCCGCATAACGCTTGGAACGCGCGAGGATGCGGACGGACGGCTCGCCGCCCGAAGCACGAACCGACTCGCGAAAGCCTCCTGTTCGTTCGTAGGCAACGGGCACTTTCTGCGCCACAAACGCGCCCTTTCCGCGGACGCGTCGAATCTGCCCGCGCCGAACCAGCTCATCGACAGCACTTCGAATGGTCAAGCGTGTCGTACCAAATTCCTCGGCGAGGTCTTTTTCGGACGGAATCATGGAACCCGTGGGATATATACCGCGTTCGATACGCTCTTCAATGCGACGTCGTATGCGCATATAAACCGGGGTGGCATCTACTGTTTCAGCCATTGTTCACCTGCCACGCTCCTCATGCCGTTCTTTTCACCGTTATCGGCAAAGCGGAACTTTGTGGGCAAAATCACCGATTTGCAATGCTCCACAAAACGCATGTCCTTATCAAATTCGATCGTGCTCTCATAGAACACCGGCGTCCCCTCTTCTTGCTGGAGCAGCTCGGCCTCTTCGGCGTTCAAACGCGAGATGGAGATATGCTCACGTCCATGCTCAACACGCACGCCACCTTCTTTGAGCAAGACATCGTAAAGGCTCTCACACTCAAAATCGTGCTCGGGAAGCGATGGGCACAGGGACAGGTTAACGTGAGCGGTCTCGATTGACGCCGGCTCGCCCTCAATAAGTCGAACGCGCTGCATGCGGAGCAAGGGAGCGCCTACAGCCACCCCAAGCTTGTCGGCAAGCGCCTCATCCGCCTCGATGGTCCCGGTGGAAACCAGACGAGAAGAGGGGTGCAGGCCGGCAGTCCGCACAGCATCGGAAAAGTTATACGTTTCCTGGAAGATGTTCAGCGGCTTGGGAGGACACACATACGTGCCCGATCCGCGACGGCTCTCGAGCGTTCCACACGAGATAAGCCGCGTGATACCGGCACGCAACGCCGTACGCGAAACGCCAATCTCTTCGCACAGCACGCGCTCGGCCGGCAGGCGATCGCCGCCGGCCAGCTGGTGGGGTAGAGATTCCGGCAAGCTGATGGTGCTGGATATACCAAAGAATTCCCTCAACAGCACGATCTTTGGGGGGAATTGCATAAGATTCGCCTGCCATTGCACAGACTCCTCATTCAGAAACGTATGCCGCCAAAATTAGGCCAGCCCTCCCATGGCATCAAATTCTGCCTTGATCTTCTCGGCGACATTCCGATACGACTTATATAGACTTGAATCGCGTTTGACCTCGTCGGTCATAACGGGAATCTCTAATTTGGAAACCTCGTCTTTTCCCGTCTGAACCGCCACAACAACGCCCATACCAAGACACATATTACGCTTGGCAGCGTTTATTTTCGCCGCCTTGGCAGGATTTGCCAGGATACGCTGGGCAAATTCCTGTTTAGAGACCGCTTCTTCGGCCTCCGGATCGCCTGCCTCGGCCACTTCGCACTGCAACACGTCCGCATAGTCAAAAATCTTCGGCTCGCCACCGCGTTGATGCACAGCCCACTTGCGGCGCGTGGCATCCTGGTAGATAGCCGGCAAAAATGTAAACCGCGGCGGGTCCAAAATCGTATCCGTGATGGTAAACACATCGGGATCAAAGGCATCCTGCGGGTTTTTCTTCTTGAACAGCCCCATATCAGCCTCCCGTACTAGCATTAAACAACTCATGCTGAATATAGCACCAATTTCAAGCCACTGCTTTATCGCATCGGTGCGCGGCGTCTATGGCTCGCCCAGCGGAAGAGTTAACGGACGAGGGCCGGGGTGTCTGCCTTGTTTTGAGAAGTGGGCTTCGCGAACTTCTCAAAACAAGG
>URNQ01000197.1 GCA_900549245.1 uncultured Collinsella sp. | reverse complement strand
AGGCTGGCCTTCGACAGCCGAAGGATGTGTGAGGGCGGCGCGCAGCAGCACCTTGTCATTGAACTCGTGGCCCAGAATCTCCTGGGCGCGCGTAAGTCGTTCGGATAAAGCCAAGACTTAGGCCTCCTTGGCAGCTTCGATAGCGTCGACGGCGTCGGCGACAGAGTTGAGCGAGAGCAGAGTCTCATCATCGATCTCGAGGTCGAACTCGTCCTCGATAGCCGTAACCAGCTGCAGGCGCTCGAGCGAGTTGGCATCGAGGTCGTCAAAGGTGGTCTCATCGCTAATTTCGGCAACATCGACGCCCAGAACGTCAGCAGCGACCTCGGCGATCTTGTCGAAGATTTCGGAGCGGTCCATAACGCTTCCTCTCATAGTGCATGAATACCAAAAGAATGGTACCGCCCGGGCGGTACCAAGACACGGTTCTGATTCTACCCCACGACACACGCCCCGAGGCGCATAACGCCGCTGTTATAAAACGATGCCGTCCATAGAGTTGGCGACGTTCTCGACCAGTCCGGCACGTACGGCCTCAGCTGCGGCGAGCGTGCCGTTTTTGACAGCCTCGACCGACGTGGCACCGTGGCCGATCAAGACCACACCGCGCAGGCCCAGCAGGATGGCGCCGCCCTTGGCATCACCAGAGAGCTTGGCCTTAATCTCGCGCATCTGCTTTTTGATGAGCAGCGCGGCGATCTTGGTGCCGAGCGAAGACATAAAGGCGCCCTTGAGCTCCTGCAGCAAAAACTTGGCAGCGCCCTCGGTGGCCTTGAGCGCAATATTGCCCGACATGCCGTCGGCGACCACGACGTCAAAATTGCCCGACGTAAGATCGGTGCCTTCGCAGTTACCCACAAAGCCAGGAACGGCGGCTTTCATGACCGGGAAGCAGGCCTTGGTAAAGTTGGAACCCTTCTCGTCCTCGGTGCCATTGGCAAGCAGGCCCACGCGAGGATGTTCGATGCCCAGGACAACGCGGGCATAGGCGCTACCCATCTGGGCAAAACGCACCATGTCGTCGACCTCGACATCGGGGTTGGCGCCCATATCGCACAGCACCGTCAGACCGCCGGCGCGATTGGGCAGCGCATTGGTCAGACAGGGACGCACCGGCTGCTTCTTACCTTCGGCCATATATCTAAACGGCGTGACGTAGGCGGTCGCAGCGGCGGTCATGGCGCCGGTGGAGCCGGCGGAGAAAAACGCGTCCGCATTTCCCTTCTTGATGGCGCGGCACGACAGCACGATCGAAGACTTGCGTTTGGTCATCACGGCGCGAATGGGATCGTCATCCATGGCGATAACGTCGGGTGCCTCAAGGGCCTCAACACGTGCGTGGGAAGCAGCAAAGGGATTGACGATTTCGGCGGGGCCAGCTGCCAAGACCTCGATATCGGGATCGGCGGCAAGTGCAGCCTCGATACCATCGAGAACGACCTGAGGTTTCTCGTCTCCACCCACAACGTCTACACAAACGCGAACGTTACTCATATACATGCTCCTTATACAAAAATGGCCGACTCATTGAGCCGGCCATTGTGGTTCCATTTGGAACGGCATCGCATCCAGAGTATACCGTTACTCGGTAACGATAACCTCGCGGTCCTTGTAGAAACCGCAGCTGGGGCACACGTGGTGCGGAAGCTTGACAGCGCCGCAACGGGGGCACGTGGACTGAGCCGCAGCCGAGATCTTCATGTTGGCGGAACGACGGGTGTGAGTGCGGATACGACCCTGCTTTTGTTTAGGTACGGGCATAGTGACCTTCCTTATGAACTATCCAGTGTGGCGATTACGCGCAAGTAGCGATACTACCACAGTTTTACTCATCGAGCTTGAGATTCTTCAATGCTGCAAATGGATTTTCCGTGGCAGCGGCCCATTCCGCCTCTGCCTGGGCGGCGCAATCGCATTGCTCGACGTTGAGATTGCAACCGCATGTGGGGCACAGACCACGGCAATCGGGCTTGCAGAGCACTACAAACGGCGTGTCCATAACGACCGCGTCATTGATGGGCTCACCCAGATCGACTAGACGGTCCTCACCCAGGAGCTCGTAGCCGTCCTCGTAGGCCTCGGGATCCTCGGGCTCCTCAAAGAGGTAGAACTCCTCGATCTCGCCGGCGATATCAAACGAGGCGGGCTCCAGGCAACGGTCGCACTCGCCGGTGGCGTGCGCGCGGACCATGCCCGTGAGCAAGACACCGGTACCGGCATTGGTAAAGACAACGTCGTAGTCGATGCCGTCCTGAAGCTGGTACTCCTTCTCGCCCACCGTGTAGGTGGCGACATCGACCTTACCGGTCAGCGGATACGAATCTCCAGGAAACTCGAGCTGCTCGGAAAGATCGACGGTAACGCTCGGGAACTCAGCCATTACCACTGACCATTCTGTTGGGCGGCACCCTCGTTGAGCTGCTGACGGCAACGGGTAACGGTGCCGGTCAGGCTCTTGAGGTTCTCCTCCAGGTGCGTAAAGACCTGCTCTGCATAGTCCTCGGCAGCATAACGCGTCTCGCGTTCGTACTGCTGGGCACGATCGCGGATGTCGTCGGCCTGCTGCTGCGCAAGGCGGACGATCTCCTGCTCACCGGCAATGGTGAGGGCCTGCTGCTGAGCGTCGGCGATGATGGAATCGGCCTGAGCGGCGGCGGAAGCCATGAGCTCCTCGCGCTCCTTAAGGATACGGCGGGACTTCTGCCACTCCTCGGGATAGCTCATGCGGATCTCGTCGAGGATGTTGAAGAACACGTCGGCGTCGATGACCTTGAACTGAGCGTTCTTGCCGAAAGGCGGCTTGGCTTCCTCGATCAGCCCTTCGAGCTCATCGACCAAGCTGACGATCCTATCGCCAGGAAAATTCTCGCCCGGCATCCGGTCTCCTTTCATAGGTAACATATCATCGTGCTAGTTTACCACATGCCACCAGGCAATAAGAAACGTCACGAAAAGCGATGTTTGAGCGCTTCGACCACGTTGGGCGGGACAAACGTCGATACGTCACTACCGAGCGAGGCGATCTGGCGAACAACCGAGCTCGAGATATAGCCGTACTGCGGCGCGCTCATGACAAAGATGGACTCCAGCTCGTTATCCAAGCGATAGTTGAGGTCGGCCTGCTGCAGCTCGTACTCAAAGTCGGTCATGGCGCGCAGGCCCTTGACCACGGCCCCCGCCCCCTGCTCGCGAGCGAAGTCGACCAAGAGGCCGGTAAAGGGCAGGACCTCGACGCCGTTGATATCACCAAGCGCCTCGCGGGCCAGCGCCACGCGCTCATCGAGCGTAAACGTGGTGCCCACACCGTTTTTACCCTGCGACTCGGCAACAGCGACGATCACGCTGGGAAAGATGCGGCGGGCGCGGCGGATCACATCGATATGGCCAAACGTGATGGGATCAAAGGTGCCCGGGACGATCACGCAGTTGATGGTGTCACTCATGAGCATCCTCCTGAAACGTCGTGGCATCGTTGTTGTCAGCATCGGTGCCGGCGTTATCGCCCTCGCCATCGTTATCGCCGACCCAACGAAGCAGGTCGACCGAGGTAATGCCGTAGCGCTTCTCGCGCACGATCTCAAAGCCTGCCGGATGCGCGCCCGCATCGGCGGCGGCATGCTCAAACAGGGCATAAGCGCCAGGTGCAAGCAGACCCTGCTGAGCCAGCTTCTGCAGCAGCTCCTCGACCGGCTCCGCCCCCCAAGCAAAAGGGGGGGCGGGATCTTGACG
>URNQ01000196.1 GCA_900549245.1 uncultured Collinsella sp. | reverse complement strand
CGTTGTTGCCCCGCGAGAGGGTGCTCGAGGAGGCTCGTGCTGCCGTCGAGGAGGCCTCTCGCGAGTCCACCGGTCGCCGCAAGAAGCGCAAGGAGAAGCGCGAGCGCGAGGCTGCCAAGGCTCAGGAGGAGCGCAAGATAGAGGAGGCATTGGCCCAGGGCGTGAACCCCGAGGAACTCGATGCCATCAAGGTCTCCCAGGGTGTTACGGTCCAGGAGCTCGCTGAGGCGCTCGACGTTCCGGCCAACGACATCATCAAGCGCCTGTTCCTGCTGGGTACGCCGCTCACCATGACGCAGTCCATGTCCGACGACCTCGTCGAGCTCGTTGCCGACGACTTGGGTCGTCAGATCAAGATCATCACCCCCGAGGAGGAGAACACCTTCTCGTTCTACGACGATCCCGCCGACCTTAAGCCGCGCGCACCGGTCGTCACCGTCATGGGCCACGTCGACCACGGCAAGACGAGCCTCCTCGACGCCATCCGTCACACCGGCGTTGCTGCCGGCGAGGCGGGCGGCATTACGCAGGCCATCGGTGCTTCGCAGGTTATGATCAACGACCGCAAGATCACCTTCATCGATACCCCGGGCCATGCCACCTTTACGGCCATGCGTGCCCGTGGTGCCAAGGTGACCGATATCGTCATTCTGGGCGTGGCTGCCGACGACGGCGTCATGCCCCAGACCGTTGAGTCGATCAACCACGCCAAGGCCGCCGGCGTACCCATCGTCGTCGCCGTCAACAAGATCGATAAGCCGGGTGCCAACCCCGACCGCGTGCGCCAGGAGCTCACCGAGTACGGTGTCATCCCCGAGGAGTGGGGCGGACAGAACATGTTCGTCAACATCTCGGCGAAGCAGAAGATCGGTATCGACGATCTGCTCGAGACCGTGCTGCTCCAGGCCGATGTACTCGAGCTCAAGGCCAACCCGGACACCTTTGCCTCCGGCAACGTTCTCGAGGCCAAGCTCGACAAGGGCCGCGGCTCGGTCGCTACCGTGCTCGTGACCCGCGGTACCCTGCACGTGGGCGATACGCTTGTCGCCGGCCTCACCTACGGCCGCGTCCGCGCCATGCTCGACCCCAAGGGCCGCGCCGTCACCGAGGCCGGTCCCTCCGACGCCGTCGAGATCCTGGGCCTGCAGTCCGTGCCCAACGCCGGTGACGAGTTCCGCGTGTTCGAGGACGAGCGCGAGGCTCGTGCCCTTGCCGACGAGCGTTCGCTCAAGGCCCGTATCGAGGAGCAGAGCCGCGTCAAGCACGTCACGCTCGAGAACCTCTTCGAGACCATTGCCGACGCCGAGGTCAAGGAGCTCAACCTGATCATCAAGGCTGACGTCCAGGGTTCCATCGAGGCCCTTCAGGATTCGCTCGACAAGATGGATCAGTCCGAGGTCCGCATCAACACGATCCACTCCGCCGTTGGCGCCATCAACGAGACCGACGTCGTCCTGGCCGACGCCTCCAACGCCATCATCATCGGCTTTGGTGTGCGTCCCGACGGCAAGGCTCGCTCCGCTGCCGAGCGCGAGGGCGTCGAGATCCGTTGCTACGACGTCATCTACAAGTGCCTTGAGGAGCTCGACGCTGCCCGTATCGGTATGCTCAAGCCCACCGAGGTCGAGGTCTCCACGGGTACCGCGACCGTCCTGGACACCTTCAAGGTGCCCAAAGTCGGTATCGCCGCCGGTGTCCGCGTCGAAGAGGGCGAGATCGCCGCGACCGATTCCGTGCGTCTGGTGCGCGACGGCATCGTGGTCTTCAACGGCAAGATCGCCTCGATGCGCCACTACAAGGACGAGGCCAAGAGCCTCAAGAGCGGTTCCGAGGGCGGCATTGGCCTGGAGAACTTCCAGGACATCAAGCCCGGCGACCAGATCGAGGGTTACCGCATCGACCAGGTTGCCCGTACCGAGTAGGGGGTAGCGCTATGAAGCAAACGCAGGCAACCCGCCGTCTGGGCGAGCAGCTTCGCGAGAAGCTTGGTTATATCCTGCTCTTTGAGGTTTCCGATCCGCGTCTCGACCTGGTTACTTTGACCGCGGTCGAGGTCGCGGTGGACCGTTCGTTCGCGCGTGTGTTCGTGTCGTGCGATGCGAGCCGCTACGACGAGGTCATGGAGGCGCTCGCAAGCGCTAAGGGCCGTATTCGCAGCCTGTTGGCTCGCTCGCTCGATTGGCGTGTTACGCCCGAACTCGATTTTCGCATCGATCGCTCGACCGATGAGGCCGAGCGCATCACGCGTGCGCTGGAAAACGTTCCCGCCACGCTTGCGATCGAAAAGGACGAGGACGGCTATCCGATAGCGGATGCCGCCCAGGAGGCAGCTTTAGATGACTAATTCCGCCGACCTCGCCTCGTGCGAGTCTGCAGATATTCAGCGACGCATCCTCGAGCTCATCGAGGGTGCGTCCTCCATTGCGATTTCGGGACATACTTCTCCCGATGGCGATGCCTTGGGCTCCGTGTTGGGTCTGGGCCGTTCGCTCATGAAGTTTTTCCCCAACAAGGACATTGCGCTGCTGCTGGCAGACGATGATCCGGTTCCGCGCATCTACCGCTTTATGGAAGGCTCCGATCGCCTGGTACCGGCATCTGCGTATACCGGCAATCCGGACCTGTTCATCTCGGTGGACGTGCCGGTCGTCGAGCGTCTCAATAATTCCGCCGAGGTGCTTCGTCGCTCCAAGCATGTGGTGTGCTTCGATCACCATCCGGCGCGCGAGGAGTTTGCCGAGCTCAGCCTGAGGCGCGTCGAAGCTGCAGCCTGCGCCATGATCATCGACCGCTTCTTGGACAATTGCGGCATTGTCGCACGTGATGGCGTTGCAACCTGCCTGCTGTGTGGTTTGGTTACCGATACCGGCCGTTTTCAGTACCAAAACGCCGATGCCGCCGCGTTCCATGCAGCCTCGCGTCTGGTTGCCCACGGTGCCGATCCGGCGCGTGTGGCACTCGAGGTCTACCAGAGCATGCGCGTTGAGTTTTTGCACCTCAAGTCCATCGTTATGGGCCGCATCAAGACGGTGGCCCACGGGCGCGTCGCGTATAGTTACGCGTACCAGAGTGACCTTGAGGCTTGCGGCGTCACCTCGGATGAGTGCGACGGCCTGGTCGATGTGGTGCGCTCGGTGATGGGCGTCGAGGTCTGCCTGTTCCTGAAGGGCATTGAGGGCGATACCAAGGTGCGCGGCAACCTGCGCTCTAAGGGCGACCTCAATGTTTCCGAGATCGCTGCTGCATTTGGCGGAGGCGGACATCCCGCTGCCGCCGGTTTCTCCAATAACGGAACGATTCTCGAGACGCTCACCGTGGCACTTCCCATGCTGGCCGAGCTGGTAGGGGAGGATCCCGCTTCGGTGACCGTCGAGCTTTAACTTTTTGGATGGTACATGGCTCGTCGTACGCCTTCTCAACTGAATATGCTGCTCGCCGTCGATAAGCCGGTGGGCTGCACGTCCCACGATGTGGTCTCGCAATGTCGGCGCGCCCTCCATGAGCGGCGCGTCGGCCATGCCGGCACGCTCGACCCCATGGCATCGGGTGTCATGGTGGTGGGCGTGGGCCAGGCCACCCGTCTGCTGGGCATGCTCACGCTCGATACCAAAAGCTATGTCGCCGACATTTCGTTTGGCGCCGAGACCAATACCGATGATGCGGAGGGCGAGGCAGTCCGCACGGTGGCTGTTGCCAACGAGATACTCGATCCAGCCTATGCCCGCGGGCGAGCGAGCGCA
>URNQ01000195.1 GCA_900549245.1 uncultured Collinsella sp. | reverse complement strand
CCCATCCACTAGGGGCCCCTTTCCCTCTTGCGGGGGAATAGGGACTGTTTTTGGCTTATTAGCCGCCAATCAATCCCTATTCCACCGCAACTTAGAAATCGGCGATCAGCCCAGCGGACCCTGAAACAGTTCCTGATGAGTGCCCATTCTCACCAGCCTAATCACTGGGTTAGTCTTATGGGGAAGATAAAGAACGACCACATCGACCAAGCCATCGGATAGGTGGAAATCGATGTGGCCGTTGTAGTTTCCGCCCGGGTTTGAGAGCTCGTGGGCGCCATACTCCGCCGGAAGTGACCCATGAGCCACAAGCTCTGCAACCGCCGCTTTAAACTCACTTTTTAGTTGCGGATGCATGCGCATCGTTCGTTTGTAGTCCACCTTAAATTGAGCCTCGACTTTAATCTCGAACATCGCTATTCCTCATCGAGGAATGACATAAGCTCATCAGCGTTATTGAATGACAGGCTATCGTCCGGCAAAATCCCCAGCTCATGAGCCTCGGCGATCACCATGGCGCGCCTCGTCACCTCGTTGGGCACCTCCGCCCTTCCTACAATCTCAAAAGGAATCTTTCGCTGATTTACCAGCTGCCGAACGGCAAGATTGAGATAGGAATTGAGGCTGAGGCCGACCGAATCCAAGAACTCAGTCGCCTGCTCCTTGAGCCCCTCTTCGATTCGAACCGTCGTAGGCTTAACTGTTGCCGTAGACATTTGCGACCTCCTCGCCCTCGTCCTTTACACCAGTATACCCAATATAAATGGCAATCTGATGTTAGATAACATCAGATTGCCATGCGTATTCATGTCGCGTGGGCACGATTGATCTACATCAGCCCGCTGAGCGCAATGTCAACGGCCTCGTTGAGGTCGTCGGTAATGTGTACCAGATCCGGATCGAGCGGACTGATCATGCCGGCGTCCATCACCGGACCGTTGAGCCAGTCGAACAGGCCCTGCCAGTACTCGCTGCCCACCAGCACGAGCGGCATGCGCTTGACCTTGTGCGTCTGCACCAGCGTGAGCACCTCGAACATCTCGTCGAGCGTACCAAAGCCACCGGGAAACACGATAGCGCCCGAGCTGTATTTGACGAACATGGTCTTGCGCACAAAGAAGTAACGGAAGTCCATGCCAAGGTTCACATATTTGTTGAGCCCGTGCTCGTGCGGAAGCTCGATACCCAAGCCGACCGACTTGCCGTTGGCGCTCGCCGCTCCCCATGCCGCTCATGCCGCCGGGCCCCCCGCCGGTGATAACCGCCACGCCGCGCTGGGCGATCTTGCGGCCAACGGCGCGTGCCGCCTTGTAGAGCGGATCGGTCTTGGGCGTGCGGGCACTGCCGAAGATGGTCACTGCAGGACCAAGCTCGGCAAGTGCGCCAAAACCATCAACGAACTCTGCCTGAATGCGCAGCACGCGCCAGGGGTCGGTGTGCAACCAGTCGGTCGAGTCCTCGGGCGCCAGCAGGTTGGCGTAGGTGTTGTCCTTGGGAATCATGGGGCCGCGCATGACCACGGGGCCGCGGCGGTACGTCTCGTCGTAGGCAGGCTCGCCCTCGACGTTCTCATTCTTAATCATGGGTACTCCTATCGAGAAAAAGAAAAGCGGGCGGGGTCGACGCCATGCGTCAAACACCCGCCCGAACATCAACTATTCGGTATGGTACCCACGATGCATCAAGTGCTTGCAAGCTATCGGTCATCGGTCGCGCAGACGGTGTTAGCGAACGTGATGACCGGCCGGCGCTCGTCCCTTGCCGTGCCCACGCTCTGCAAGCGTGTCTGTCGCTCTTAGTAGTCCACCGCCGCAGGGCTGTTCATCCAGTCGCTCACAAACGCGCCGTAGCGGCCCTCGATAATGGCCTGGCGGGCGCGCTGCATCAGGTTGAGCAGGTAGTAGATGTTGTGCATCGACAGCAGAATGCCGCCGAGCATCTCCTTCTGCGTGACCATGTGACGGATGAGCGCACGGCTGTAACCGCCCGTGCACACCGGGCAGGTGCAGGTGGGATCGATGGGACCGTCGTCGTGCGCAAAGCGAGCGTTGCGGAAGTTGAGGCGACCCTCGCTGGAGAATGCCGTGCCCATACGGCCGGTGCGCGTCGGCAGCACGCAGTCAAACATGTCGATGCCCACGCCAACGCCGCGCACGAGCGTGGTCGGGTTGCCGACACCCATCAGGTAGCGCGGCTTATGCTTGGGCATGTACTCGCTCACGAGCGGCGCCAGGGTCTCGAACATGGTCTCGTGATCCTCGCCCACCGAATAGCCACCGATACCATAGCCCGGGAAGTCGCCGCACTCCTCCAGATGGCGCAGCGAACGCAGGCGCAGATCCAGGTGCATGCCGCCCTGAACGATGCCAAAGAGCGCCTGGTCATCGCGGGTATGCGCCTTATAGCAGCGCTCGGCCCACATGCTCGACAGCTCAACGGCGCGCTCAACGTAGGCGCGCGTGGCGGGATAGCCCGGGCACTGGTCGAGCTGCATGCAGATATCGGAGCCGAGTTTCATGGCGATTTCCATGTTGTCCTCGGGCGTCCAAAACACGTGGCGGCCGTCGTAATCGTTGACGATAAAGCGCACGCCCTCGTCGGTGAGCTTGACGGCGTCGTTATGGCTAAAGACCTGGAAGCCGCCCGAGTCGGTGAGGATGGGGCCGTGCCAGTTCATGAACTTGTGCAGGCCGCCCAGCTCGGCGATGGTGTCCTCGCCGGGACGCATGGACAGATGATAGGTATTGGCGAGCACGATCTGGGCGCCGAGCTTCTTGACAGTCTCGGTAGGAATGCCCTTGACGTTTGCCTTGGTGCCCACGGGCATAAAGATCGGCGTCTCGATGTCGCCGTGCGGGGTGTGCAGCACGCCGGCGCGCGCGTGCGTCGTCGGATCCTCGGCAATCAGGTCGAATTTAAAAAGGTTCTGGTCCATAAACTGGAACTCCTTGGTTGCGGTTCATACGCAAACCATTATACGGGCAACCCGCAAGAAGCACCGACTCGACAGAAACTGGTGCGAGGAGGATACGGCAGGGACACGGCAAATGAGCGTGGATTTTTGGACGCTTACCGGATGAGCGTGGATAATCTCCCACTTTTGCCCAAAGCACAGCCCAAAAACGGGAGATTATCCACTTTCATTCTGCGGGCACTCATTTAAGTACGTCCCCGATGAGTGGAGCTATTTACCAGCCACGGCAACGCCGATATTTTGGCAACGTCAGACACTATGACCCAATCCGAGGGCACGGAAACGACAGGAGCCCCCGCTCGTGACCGCGGGTCGGGGCTGCGACAATGTTGTTGAAGTGCCAGAGGCGCAGCCGCGCCGCAACGAGGTTGGGAGGCTCCCGTGCCTAGATATTCTACCGCCTTCGGAATGGACGTACACCTCAGGTCCACCACCGTCTGCGCGCTCAACGCGGAGACGGGCGAGGCCGTGGCGAGGAGGTTCCGCGGCAACCCGTGGGGCGAGGTCGCGGAGTGGATGTCGGGCTTCCCGGGCCCGTCGCTCGCCGCCTACGAGAGCGGCTACCTCGGCTTCGCGCCGCAGAGGGAGCTGTCGGCCCTCGGCGTCGACTGCGTCGTCGCGGCCGTCTCCAAGGTCCCGAGATCGGCGGCCGACCTCTCGTCCAAGAACGACCGCAACGACGCGGCCAGGATGGCCAAGGCGATACTGTCGCACGACGTCACCCCGGTATGGGTGCCGTCCCCCGAGATCGAGGGGCTCAGGGACCTCGCCGCCGCCCACGACGCGGCGACCGCCAGGCTCGCGG
>URNQ01000194.1 GCA_900549245.1 uncultured Collinsella sp. | reverse complement strand
GGGGGAGGTCGTTGCGGGGGGGGCATGAGTTGCCCGGGCGCCCGCCAAAAGTGCCACGGTCAGAGCGGCGGAAAGGGCGGCGGCTTTCGGTTTTCGTGAATCGATCCTCATGTAGCTGGAAACCTCCGTAGTGCGTTTTTGCTGCGTTTGAGCTGCGTGTGATTTAATCGCGCTGCATAGTACCCCGAGCAAATCGCGACCTGCGGTTTTACTCAAAAGGCGCACGTCAATTGCGTAAAACTCACATCCTCTCAACAGGAGTTTTCCACATCTCGATTGCATAAAGCGTGTCAAAAACCCTGTTTTTGCACCCTCTCTATGCAAAAACGACGCCTGTGCAACCATTGTTCGCACAGGCGCCTTGAGCAGGCATTTTATGCAGTTATACCTATCGAGTCGCAAGGGGTCCTTGCACAAGTCGCCTTACTCGTCCAGCGCGGCAAAGGCCTGCTTCAGATCCCAAATGATATCCTCGGCGTTCTCGGTACCGATGGAAAGACGGATCGTGGAGGGCGTGATGTTCTGCTCGGCGAGCTCCTCGGCAGAGAGCTGGGAGTGCGTGGTGGTAGCCGGGTGCACGACGAGCGACTTGACGTCGGCCACGTTGGCGAGCAGCGAGAACACCTGCAGATGATCGATGAACTTCCATGCAGCCTCCTGGCCACCCTTAATCTCAAAGGTAAAGATCGAAGCACCGCCACGGGGGAAGTACTTCTGATAGAGCTCGTGATCGGGGTGCTCAGGCAGGCTCGGGTGATTCACCTTGGCGACGTGGCTGTCACCAGCCAGGAACTCAACGACCTTCTTGGTGTTCTCGACATGGCGGTCAACGCGCAGCGACAGAGTCTCGGTGCCCTGGAGCAGAACCCAGGCGTTGAACGGGCTGATGCAGGCGCCCTCGTCACGCAGCAGGATAGCGCGGACATAGGTTGCGAAGGCGGCGGGACCGGCAGCCTCGGCAAACGAAACACCATGGTAGGAGGGGTTGGGCTCAGCGATCTGGGCGTACTTGCCACTCGCCTTCCAATCGAAGTTACCGCCGTCGACGATCACACCGCCCAGCGAGGTACCGTGGCCGCCGATGAACTTGGTTGCGGAGTGGACGACGATGTTGGCGCCGTGCTCCAGCGGACGGAACAGATACGGAGTGCCGAAGGTGTTGTCGACGACAACCGGCAGACCGTGCTTCTTGGCAATCTCGGAGATGGCGTCGATGTTGGGGATGTCGGAGTTGGGATTGCCGAGCGTCTCGAGATAGATGACCGTGGTGCTGTCCTTGATGGCACCCTCAACCTCTTCCAGGTTATGGGCATCGACAAACGTGGTCTCGACGCCAAACTGGGAGAGCGTATGCTCCAGCAGGTTGTAGGAGCCACCGTAGATGGTCTTCTGAGCCACCACGTGGTCACCAGCCTGGGCAAGAGCCTGCAGGGTATAGGTGATGGCAGCAGCGCCGGAGGCGACGGCAAGACCTGCCACGCCGCCCTCGAGCGCGGCGATACGGTCCTCGAAGACGCCCTGGGTGGAGTTGGTCAGACGGCCGTAGATGTTACCGGCGTCGGCAAGACCAAAGCGGTCGGCGGCGTGCTGGGAGTTGCGGAACACATAGCTCGTGGTCTGGTAGATCGGCACGGCACGGGAGTCGGATGCGGGATCGGCGCTCTCCTGGCCAACGTGCAGCTGCAGGGTATCGAAACCAAAGGTGTGCTCGGGGTTGTTGATGAACTGGCTCATGATGATCTCCTTGATCGAACGAAAGTAAGTAAAAAGAGAAAAGTAAGTCGCTGTCTCCTGATCACGCCGACGGGCGCAAACAGGAGCCCGGCATTCGTCTTGGTAAGCAATTCATATGCGGGCCTCCTTTCGCGTCCCGATTCCGTGGTCGGCTTAATAACCTACCGCCTTTGTGTGTTTTGAATAGTACGGGCATTGTCTCCCTCGGTCAATCACTTAAAAGCGCTAACTTGTTATCTGTTTTATAGATAACTATCGAAAGGATGGCGTCGATGACCCTTCAGCAGCTTCGTTTTCTGATCACCGTGGCAGAGTCCGGCTCAATCAACGCCGCAGCTCAACGCCTCTATACTGCTCAGTCCAACATCTCAAACGCCGTCAAAAGCCTGGAACAGGAGCTCCATCTGGAGATCTTTACGCGCTCCAGCCGCGGCGTCACGCTCACCAACGACGGCACCGAGCTTTTGGGCTATGCGCGCCAGGTCGTAGAGCAGGCCGACATGCTCGAGGCACGCTACGAGGACGGCGGCACCCCGCAAGCCCGCCTCGCCATTTCCGCCCAGCACTACGCCTTTTCGGTCGAGGCCTTTGTCAACGTGGTCGAGCGCTGCCGCGACAGCAAGTTCGAGTTCATCATGCGCGAGACCACCACATCGCAGATCATCGATGACGTCCGTGCGTTTCGCAGCGATATCGGCATTCTGTATCTGGATGACTTTAACGCCCGCGTTCTGCAGAAGGCCTTCGCCGATGCCCGCGCAAGCTTCCATCCCCTCTTCGACGCGACGGTCCACGTATTCGTCAGCGAACGCCACCCGCTCGCACGCCGCCCTCAGCTGTCCCTTGCCGACCTCGCGCCCTATACGCGCTACAGCTTTGAGCAGGGAACCTCAAACTCCTTCTATTACGCCGAGGAACCTTTTAGCTATATCCCTTGCGACCGCAACATACGAATCTCGGACCGCGGAACACTTACCAACTTACTTATCACGTCGAACGGTTACACCCTGTCGACCGGAGTCCTCTCCAATGAAATGCAATGGGGTATGGCATCGATCCCGTTAGCAGACGCCCCAACGATGCACGTTGGCTACATCATGCACGACGAGCGCAAGCCCTCTCTCCTCTTGCAGCAATACCTCGACGAGCTCAACCGCATCATCCATGCCAGCTAACAGTCGGAAGACGGGGTAGAAATCGTAGATTGCTGGCCCCCGGCGGGTATGGCGCTACAATGGTCACTCACATGAAATGCACTCAAAGAAAGGAAGCCCGTGAAGGTCATCATCTATACCGACGGCTCGGCCCGATCAAATCCGGGACGCGGCGGCTACGGCGCCGTGCTCAAATACACCAACCCCGCCGGCAAGACCTTTACCTCCGAGCTTTCGCGCGGCTACGCCAAGACCACCAACAACCGCATGGAGCTCATGGCCGTTATCGTGGCGCTCGAGGCACTCAACCGCCCCTGCGAGGTCGAAGTCCATTCCGATTCGCAGTACGTCGTCAACGCCTTTAACAAGCACTGGATCGACGGCTGGAAAAAGCGCGGGTGGAAAACCGCCAACAAGCAGCCCGTCAAGAACCGCGACCTGTGGGAGCGCCTACTCACCGCCAAAAGCAAGCACAAGGTTGAGTTCATCTGGGTTAAGGGTCACGCCGGCCACGAGCTCAATGAGCGCTGCGATGAGCTCGCCACCACGGCGGCCGACGGCAGCAACCTCGATATCGACACCGGCTTTAACGAGAGCGACCTGCAATAGCGTTTTCGCACAGCTTTATATCCCCACGCGCTACACTCATCCTGTAGACCAAACAACGCAAGGGGGACGTATGCTGCGCATCGCGACCATCGGCACATCCATGATCACCGACGACTTTATCCAAGTCGTCAACGCCAACGACCAAGCCGCGTTTGTGGGCACGCTTTCACGCGATGCCAATCGCGGTGCTGCCTTTACCGCCGAGCGCGATGGCGAGCGAAACTTTATCTCACTCGATGAGCTTGCGGCAGGCGGCCCCCGCGGCGCCCGCTCTAAAAGCGCAAT
>URNQ01000193.1 GCA_900549245.1 uncultured Collinsella sp. | reverse complement strand
AACAGGATGTCGTCGTAGGTCGGAACCGGCCAGTAGTCGGCGGCCACGATCTCTTCCATGGCGTCCACGGCGGCGCGCAGCGTATCCATAGCGGGAACGACCTCGTGCGCGTACACGTTGGCCTGCTCCTGGCCATCGAGAGCCTCGGCCTTCTGATGCACGGCGTCGAGCGCCTTGATGGAGTCGTTAATGGCGGTGATGCCGTTGCAGAGCTTGTTGAGCGTGTTCTGCTCGCACTGCATGGCAGCATCGGCACCGGCAGCGCGGATTGCCTCCAGGCCCTTAGCGACCTTGGTGGCATAGGCGGTGATGACCGGACGATAGGTACGACGCGCCTCGCGAATCATCGTGGTAGCCTCAATGTTCATGAGCTTGTTGTACTTCTCGAGCTTGCAGTCGTAGCGGCACTGGGCCTCGGCCTTGGTCAGGACGCCCGTCTCCTCAAAGAGCGCGATAGCCTTATCGGAAACAAAGGCGGGCAGGGCGTCGGCCGTAGTCTTGTTGTTGGCAAGGCCACGCTTCTCGGCCTCGATGGGCCACTCGTCGGAGTAACCGTCGCCGGAGAACAGGATACGCTGGTGATCGGTCAGCACCTTCTTGCAGTACTCGAGCGCGGCGTCCTGGAACTTATCCTCGGGCGTACCCTCGAGTGCGTCGGCGAAGGACTTGAGCGACTTGGCCACGGCGGCATCGAGCACCAGGTTGGAGTCGGAGACGTTCTGCTCAGAGCCGCAGGCACGGAACTCGAACTTGTTGCCAGTGAAGGCGAACGGGGAGGTGCGGTTGCGGTCGGTGTTGTCTTGCATCAGCTTGGGCAGGGTATCGGCGCCCAGGTCGAGCACGCCGCGCGTGGCATGGACGGAAGCCTTGCCATCGATGATCTTCTCGACGACCTCGGTAAGCTGGTCGCCCAGGAAGATGGACATAATCGCCGGAGGAGCCTCGTTGGCGCCCAGACGATGATCGTTGCCGGCCGAGGCAACGGAGGCACGCAAGAGCTCCTGATAGTTATCGACGGCCTCGATCACCGCGGTGAGGAAGACGATGAACTGCAGGTTGTCGAGCGGGGTGTCGCCCGGGTCGAGCAGGTTCTCGGACTCGGTGCCAAGCGACCAGTTGTTGTGCTTGCCCGAACCGTTGATGCCCTCGAAGGGCTTCTCGTGCAGCAGGCAGACCAAGTCGTGACGGGAGGCGATGAGCTTCATCTTCTCCATCATGACCAGATTCTGGTCGATGGCCTCGTTGACCTCGCCATAGACAGGGGCGAGCTCATGCTGGCAAGGAGCGACCTCGTTGTGCTTGGTCTTGGCGGGAATACCAAGTGCCCATAGCTCATCGTCCAGGTCCTTCATATAGGCCGAGACGGTAGGGCGGATAGCGCCAAAGTAGTGCTCCTCGAGTTCCTGGCCCTTGCAGGGAGCAGCACCAAAGAGGGTGCGGCCGGTGATGACCAGGTCCCTGCGCTTGCGGTAAGCGTCCTTCTTGATCAGGAAGTACTCCTGCTCGTCGCCCACGGAAGGAACAACCTTCTTGGGGGTCTTGCCAAACAGCGCCAAAACGCGCTTAGACTCACGCGAGAGCGCGGTCATGGAGCGCAGCAGGGGGGTCTTCTTGTCCAGGGCCTCGCCCGTGTAGGAGCAGAAAGCCGTGGGGATGCACAGGACATCGTCCTTGATAAAAGCGGGGCTGGTGGGATCCCAAGCGGTGTAGCCACGGGCCTCGAAGGTGGCACGCAGACCGCCGTTGGGGAAGCTGGAGGCATCGGGCTCGCCCTGGATGAGGTTCTTGCCCGTAAACTTGGTAATGGCGGTGCCGTCGTGGTTGGGCTCGAGGAAGCTGTCGTGCTTCTCGGAAGTAATGCCCGAAAGCGGCTGGAACCAGTGCGCGTAGTGCGTCGCGCCCTTGGAGATGGCCCAGACCTTCATGGCGTGGGCAACGGCGTTGGCCACATCCAGGTCGAGCGGCTCACCGTCCTCGAGGGTTGCAGCAAGGCGCTTCCAAATGTCCTTGGGGAGGTAGTCCTTCATGACTTCCTCAGAGAACACCATGGTCCCGAAGCGGTCAGTAAGATCGGCCATACGGAACTCCCTTCGTATCGGCACCGCGTGAGATGCGGCGTTGATTACTAACGAACGAGTCATAGCTTAGACTCGCCGTGTTTCCGCGACATTACCGTTATGTTGCTGTCGCGAAACCAATCAATGAGGTTACCGCATCACAGCGGCGCTGCTGCCCTTAATGGCCAATCAACTGTATAAATTGCAGACCTCTTCCCATGATTTAAGGGTAGTCAATTTGGGATGTGGCTCTATTAACTGGTATTTCGCATCAGATACCATTCAATATAGCTCTTTCCTACATTGACCACTCTGCTATAGGCAATGCCGATAGCAAGGCATCTTTGATTGGTATCCCTAAATCGCGAGTAAAACTCCACCGTGGCACAGCGGTGCTGTAGAATCCTTACAACACATCGCACTAAATATCTAAAGGAGCACGATATGCGCGTCGACGAGGTTTTTAAGCAGGCAGCATCCCAGGGCGCCACGCCCGTTTCGTTTGAGATGTTCCCGCCCAAGGGTGAGCTTACCCTCGATACGGCTCGCGAGGTGGCAGGCAACCTGTGCAAGCTTTCACCGAGCTTTGTCTCGGTCACTTGTTCCGCTGGCGGCTCGGGTAACGGTGCCACCACCGCCCCCATCGCGCATATGATTACGAGCGAATTCGATACGCCCTCGGTGGCGCACCTCACCTGTGTGGGCCGTACCCACGCCGATATCGCCGCCAAGATCGATGAGTACCGCACCGCCGGCGTGGAAAACATCCTGGCCCTGCGTGGCGATCTCCCTGCCGGCGCGACCGAGGACGACAAGCCCGCCTCGGACTACGCCTACGCCCGCGACCTCATCCCCGAGCTCGTCGACGCCGGCTTTTGTGTGGGCGCCGCAGCCTACCCCGAGGGCCACATTGCCTGCGAGGACCTCAACCTCTCGGTCGAATACCTCAAGCAAAAACAGGATGCCGGTGCGAGCTTCTTCGTGACGCAGCTCTTTTTTGATAACGAGTGCTTCTACCGCTTCCGCGAGCTTGCCGACAAGGCAGGCATCACCGTGCCCATTACCGCGGGCATCATGCCGTTTATGGGCAAGTCGCAGATCAGCCGCATGGTCTTTATGTGCGGCGCGTCGCTGCCCTCCCCCGTCATCAAGATTCTCGCCAAGTACGAGAACGACCCCGAGAGCCTGCAGGCAGCCGGTGTAGATTATGCCGCCCGTCAGCTTTGCGACCTTAAGGAGCACGGTGCCGCCGGTCTGCACCTGTACACTATGAATCGTCCTGCGATCGCCGCGACCATTATGGAGCGCCTAGGGTAATGGAAAAATCGCACATCGATACAACCGCTGTCGAAGTGCCGGCCGACCTTGCGTCGCCGGCGCTTTACCGTGTCGATGCTGCGCACCATCCCCGTGTCGACCGTGCCGAGATGCTGCGGTATCTGGGTTACGGCGGCCAGCAGATTGAGCCCGAGCTGTCGCAGCGTATTGAGCTTGTCGTTGAGCGTCTGGAGCTGGACATTGAGCCCCGTGGCGTGCGCCGCGTATTTGCCGTCGATGCCACGGGCGTGGACGAGCAGGGAGAGCCTTGCATCCGCTTGGTTGGCACCAACGTTGAGTTGCAAGGTCGCGATATCTATCGCCATCTCAAAGACGCCCGATTTGCCGCGCTCATGGCATGCACCCTCGGCATGGACGCCGAGCGTCGTCTGCGCACCACGGGAGCCCAGCAGCCCCTGGAGGGAGCCGTGCTCGACGCCGCATGCTCTGCCTATGTAGAAGCC
>URNQ01000192.1 GCA_900549245.1 uncultured Collinsella sp. | reverse complement strand
GGGCCCTTGCGGCGTAGTCGCTATTTATTCAGTCCAAGTTTCGGGGCGCAGTTCACTGTCCCCTTTGTGGTGGTTTGAGCGTCAAACGTGAACGTGTCGCTACTTGGAAAGCTCGTCGGCGAGAACCTCGATCTGAGCGCGCGAGGCGTCGTTGAGCGAACCCAGAACAGTCACCTTGTTCTGCGTCAGGGTGATGTCCTTCATGCCCTCGAGCTCCTTGGTCATAACCTTGGCAGCTGCAGGCGCCCAGGAACCGGCCTCGACAAGCGCCACGGTACGGTTCTGGTAGGCATGCTCGGCAAGCGTGTGGATAAAGGTGCTCATGAACGGGAAGATCTCGCCCTGATAGGTAATGGAAGCGAGTACCAGACGGTCATAGCGGAACGCATCCTCAACGGCCTCGGCCATGTCGTCGCGAGCCAAGTCAAAAACGGAGACCTTCTGGCCGCGGGCCTCGAGCGCAGATGCGAGCTCATCGACGGCGGCCTTCAGGTGGCCGTAGACGCTCGCGTAGGCAATGGTGATTCCCTCGTCCTCGGGCTGATAGCTCGACCAGGTGTTGTAGGTGTCGAGGTAGTAGCCCAGGTTCTCGGTTAGCACGGGGCCATGGAGCGGACAGATAACCTGGATGTCCAGATCGGCGGCCTTCTTGAGCACGGCCTGCACGAACTTGCCGAACTTACCGACGATGCCAAAGTAGTAACGGCGCGCCTCGCAAGCCCACCCTTCCGGATCTTCGATGTCGTTGGCGCCAAACTTGCCAAAGCCGTCGGCACTAAAGAGCACCTTGTCGGTGGCCTCGTAAGAGAACAGCACCTCGGGCCAGTGCACGTTGGGGGCACCGACAAACGTTAGGCTGTGACCGCCCAGGTCGAGCACGTCGCCCTCTTTGACGACCATCTTGCGCTCGGGATAATCGGTGCCAAAGTAGTTGACCATCATGCGGAAAGCGCCCATGCTGGCCACAATCTGCGCCTGGGGATAGCGCTCCATAAAGGCGGCGATGCCAGCGGAGTGATCGGGCTCCATGTGATGGACGACCAGGTAATCGGGCGTGCGACCGTCGAGCACGGCTTCGATGTTACCGAGCCACTCGTCGACAAAACCGCCGTCGACTGAATCGGCGACAGCGATCTTTTCGCCCAAGATAACGTAGCTGTTGTATGCCATACCGTTCTCGGACACATCGTACTGGCCCTCGAACAGGTCAATGTCGTGATCGTCGACGCCAACGTAGCGGATATCCTTGGTGATCTCCATCAGGCAAAGCCTCCTAGATAGACAAAAGAGCCCGTCTATCATAGCACTCGGCTGCATCCCAACAGCTATCTGCCGGCATCCTTACCGATTGTTATTGAAATGCGATAAATCGCCGTTTACCAGCACAAACTATGAGCGCGGTATCGCCGTGCTATGTCGAATGATGAGCTGGCCGGGAATACGAATGGCAACGGTTTTGCCCACCGTACCCGCCTCGGGAACCGCATGCTCAAACACCTCGCGCCCGCGCTGATGCAAGTCGAATCGAACGGTCGTGAGCTCGTTGTGTGCTACAAAATCATCGAGCGAATCATCGACGCCCACCACGCTCACGTCCTCGGGCCCGCGAAAGCCGCTATCGCGCAGCGCGGCGATGGCACCGTTTGCCATTTGGTCGTTTGCCGCGTAAATCGCCGTCATGGTGCGGTCGTGCTCGGCCAGATATCTGCCGGCCTCGTAACCGCTGTTGGCAGACCAATCGCCCTTGAGCGGCGCCTGCGGCTTAATGTGCTTACGCTCGAGTGCATCCTGCCAACCGGCGCGACGAAACTGCTCGTCGACCGAGAACGACGGGCCGCCAATATAGCGAATCTGCTCGTGTCCCAGCTCAAACAGATGATCCATGAGCAACAGCGAGCAGCCGTAATGGTCGGAATCGACCGTGGTCACGCGCGGATGCGCGTACATGGTAACGATGACCGTGCCAATGCCCGGCAGCGGATCAAACGTCTCAAAATCGGGTGCCATGCGACTCATGCCGATAATGATGCCGTCCACGGGCAGCGCGGCCATACGACGCGTGGCCTCGGCAAGCGAGAATTCCTCGGTCTTGGACATCTCGACCAGCGTGATGGCGCAATTATGCTCGCGAGCAGCGCTGGCGATGCCGTCGATCATTGAGAGGTTGCCAAACTTGGTGACATCGTTGACACACAGACCGACCGAATGGTAACGGCCGTCGCGCAGCGAGCGACCGGCATAACTCGGACGGAAGCCGAGTTCTTGCATAGTGGCCTGCACGCGCTGACGTGTCTGCTCGTTAACGTTGGGCAAGCCGTTGGCGACGCGCGAAACCGTCTGCTGCGAAACGCCAGCAGCGCGGGCGACGTCGGCCATGGAGACCGGACGCGAACTGGTATCGTTGGACGGGCGCCTTGCCACAGGATCACCTTCACCCTTGCGAGATCTGAATAGCGTGCATGCCGGCCCGGGCAGAAATACACCCCGCGCCGAGGCCCGCTATCGTCGGACGCATGTTAACGTACTCTACTTTTTCTATCTGCATCTCTTCTGCTTTATAAGTCCATACGGCAGTACCGTTCACGGCTGCATTTCTACCGATTACCAGATTCTCAAAAAGTGACAAGCGATGTGTTATGAGTACGTTAACATAGCCCGTAACGTGCGGCATCGTGAACACGTGATTCATGCCGCTTCAAGTTGTTAACGTACTCATAACGACGCAAAACTCACCCGTGCGCGCCAAGGAAAGGACTCCCATGACCACCCCCGACGAAAAGATATTCGCCACGCTCACCAAGCTGTTTGAGGAGGAGTTTGGCCCCATCGGCGACCGCCAGGTGCTCTACGTGCACGCGCCCGGCCGCTCCGAGATCAGCGGCAATCACACCGATCACGAGGGCGGTCACGTTATCGCCGGCTCGCTCGATGTCGCCGTTGACGGCATCGCCGTGGCAACCGATTCCAACAAGATTCGCGTCGCCGACGAGGGCTATCCTACGTTTGAGATCACGCTAGACACGGTAGACATTCAGGAGTCCGAGAAGGGCACGTCCGCAAGCCTCGTGCGCGGTATGGCCCATGAGGTCGCAGCGCTTGGTGTTGAGCCCAAGGGCTTCGACTTCGCCTTCACCTGCTCCGTCCCCTCGGGCGGCGGCCTTTCCAGCTCTGCTGCCGTCGAGGCCGCGTACGGCCGTGCCATGGAGACGCTCTGGGGCGCGCCCGCCATTGAACCCGTCGCACTCGCCCAGATGAGCCAGCGCACCGAGAACAACTACTACGGCAAGCCCTGCGGTCTGATGGACCAAGCTGCCGTGTGCCTGGGCGGCCTCGCCTACATGGACTTTGAGGACCAGGCTCAGCCTAAGACCCAGAAGCTCGAGCTCAACTTTGAGGATCACGGCTATGCGCTCGTGCTCGTTAAAGTTGGCGCCGACCATGTGGCAGCCACCGACGACTACGCCGCTGTTCCGCGCGAGATGCAAGACGTCGCCGCCGAGTTTGGCAAGGCACGCCTGTGCGAGGTAAACGTGGCGGACTTTGACGCCAAGCTCCCCGAGCTGCGCGCCAAGCTGGGCGACCGCGCCTGCCTGCGCGCCGTTCATTACTGGTACGAGAACGGCCTGGTCGATAAGCGCTGGGCGGCCCTGAACGCCGGCGACATTGACCAGTTCCTGGTCCTGACGCGTGAGTCCGGCGCCAGCTCCGCCATGTACCTGCAGAATGTTGTTGCCAAACTGCGTGCCGAGCAGCCTTCCATGTACGCGCTTGCTCTTGCCGAGCATGTGCTCGACGGCCGTGGCGCCGTTCGTATCCACGGCGGCGGCTTTGGCGGTACCATCCAGGCCTTCGTGCCGCTCGAGCTGGTCGACACCTTCATTGCCAAGATGAACGGCTG
>URNQ01000191.1 GCA_900549245.1 uncultured Collinsella sp. | reverse complement strand
CGCTGTGGGCCACGAAGAGGTGACCGTTGAACTCGATGCCGCCGTGGCGGCGGGTGACACGCTCGAGATTCGGTTCTATCCGGGCGTCGACGCGCGTCCCGATGTGCCCAAGCGCTGGCCGCAGGTGCCCTGCCCGGTGGATGCCGCAGCGGGGAAGCGCGTCGTCGTGCATTGCAAGCGTAAGGTGGACACGGGCTGCGAGGTATACCTGATTCGCAGCGCCGGCGTGTTGGATCAGACAGCGGCGGTGTTGGAGCGCATGCGGGCCGAGGCGGATGCGATTGCGCCCGTTGCGCGCGCCGTTGAGGTGCTGCCCTTTGAGGACGTTGCGGTGGATGGCGGTGCGTCGACGGAGTTGGTGGAGCGCGCGGTTCCCGCTCGCATGGTTTTTGCCTGGCAGCTGATGGATGCCGACCCGCGCGGAGAACTCGATTTGTCCGACACTGTTGTGGTGCTTGACGAGGTGTGCCGCACGGGTGACGCTGACCGGACCCGCTCACTGATGCAGCGTGCCGGGCGCGTCGTCTGCCGCAACCTGGGTCAGGTAGTGATCGCTTGCAAGCTGGGCGTGACGTTTGACGTGGCGGCGCCGGTGTTCTGCGCGAATCGGGTCACGCTTACCTGGCTGCGCGGACTCGGGGCGGGGCGGGTGTACTTGCCGGCCGAGTTGCTCGGCAATGATGCGGAGCGTGTTGCCGGGCTTGCCGCTTGTTCCGGTGTCTTGGGGCCTGTCGATGCCGACCGTCCCGAGCTCATGGTGTGCGAGCACTGCTTGCTGACTGCCGAGGGCGCCTGCGCCACGGATACAACGGGGCAGGTTCGTTGCCGTGACTGCTCGCGCCGTCAGCAGGCGCGCTTTTTGGTCGAACGTGACGGCACGCGTTTGCCGGTCGTTATCGACGCGTGCGGCAGGACGAGGATTTTCCTGTCGTAGGTGCTGCGTCGCGTCAGTTTGTTATCATAAGAGAGTTTATGGACTTCCAGCACCGCCGTTTTCGGCGAGGGTGCTATAGCAAAAGGAGGATACCCAATGCTGTCTGTTGACGAGCAAATGCGTATCATCACCTCGGGCGCCGCGCAGATCGTTCCCGAGGCCGACCTTCGCAAGAAGCTTGAGAAGGGCGAGCCCCTCAACATCAAGCTCGGCGTCGACCCCACCAGCCCCGACCTGCACCTGGGCCATGCCGTGCCGCTGCGCAAGATGCGTCAGTTCCAGGACCTGGGCCACAACGTCACCCTCATCATCGGCAACGGCACCGCGCTGATCGGCGACCCCTCGGGCAAGAATTCCACCCGCCCGCAGCTTTCGCAGGAGCAGATCGAGGCCAATGCCGAGACCTACGTGAGCCAGGCCATGAAGATCCTGGATCCCGAGAAGACCACCATCGTGCACAACGGTGACTGGATCTTGTCGATGGATCTGGCCGGTCTGCTGCAGGTGTGCTCCAAGTTCACCGTCGCTCGTATTCTCGAGCGCGACGACTTTACCAAGCGCTACCAGTCCCAGACGCCGATCGCCCTGCACGAGTTCCTGTATCCCGTGATGCAGGCATACGATTCGGTCATGATTAAGGCTGACGTGGAGATGGGCGGTACCGACCAGCTCTTCAACCTGCTCGCCGGCCGCGAGCTCATGGAGAAGATGGGCATGGAGCCGCAGATTGCGCTCACCATGCCGCTGCTCGAGGGCACCGACGGCGTGCGCAAGATGTCCAAGTCCTATGGCAACTACATCGGCCTGACCGACGCTCCCAAGGATATGTTCGGCAAGACCATGTCCATCCCCGACGAGATGATCGGCAAGTACTATCGTCTGGCCAGCTCGCTCGCCCCGGCCGAGGTCGACAAGATCGACGCCGCCCTGGCCGACGGTTCTGCCGACCCCTACGAGCTCAAGCGCGCTCTGGGCCGCGACCTGTGCGATACCTACCACGGCGCCGGCGCCGGCGACGAGGCCCAGGCCGAGTTCGACCGTGTGTTCAAGGAGGGCCAGCTCGCCGACTTCCCCGAGAAGCACGTTGAGCTGACTGTTAACGACGAGGGCCAGATCTACCTCGCCGGCCTGCTCAAGGACTTGGGTCTTTCGGCCAGCGCCGGTCAGGCCCGACGGCGGCGGCGTCAAGATCAACGGCAAGGCTGTGGCTCCCAAGAGCTACAACATCGATCCGAGCGCCCTCAAGCTGGGTGACACCCTCTCCGTGGGCAAGCGCAAGGGTTTCAAGTTGGTCTAACGAGCGAGTTGACCTCACAAGTGCAATAAGGCCGCAGCCGGGAATCCCGACTGCGGCCTTTTTTGGTTACGACGATCCCTTGGGGACGGAGGGATCATTTGGCGGTGCCGTTAAGCGGAAGGGGTGTTAGCGGGGCTTCCTTTTGGGCATACAATGGCTATTGGTTTGCTGCGGTGAAGGTCTGTCCGCTCCGTAGCTTTTTCTACGGTTAAAGGAGTATGTATGTCCGTTGAGGTCATGAGGGCTGTGATCGACGCTGCCGAGGGCCGCGTGCCCGTCGACACGCTGTTTACCAATGCGCAGATCATCGACGTGTATGGCCAGCGTGTGGCGTCCGGTAGCGTTGCCGTCAAGGACGGTGTGATCGTCGGCGTGCTCTACGATGGTCGCGACGATGCCGCTGGCACCTACGAGGCAACTGAGGTCATCGACTGCCAGGGTCGCTATCTCGCTCCCGGTTTTATTGACGGGCATTTGCATATCGAGTCTTCGAACATCCGTCCCGCCGAGTATGCTCGCATGGCCGCGACGCGCGGTACTACCACCGCCATTGCCGACAGCCACGAGATTGCCAATGTTGCCGGTCTCGACGGCTTGCGCTTTATGATCGAGGACGGCCGCCGCGCACCCATCTCCATCAAGTACATGATGCCTTCGCCCGATGAGCAGGCCGGTGCCGTCATTACCGCCGCCGATATGCAGGCGTTTTTTGCCGAGCATCCAGGCGATGTCTTTGGTCTGGGCGAAATGATGAACCTGCCGGGCGTCTTTATGGCCGACCCCGAGACCTGTGCTCGCATCGATGCTGCCAACCAGACGCCGTCCAAGCAGGTTGACGGCCACGCGCCGCTCGTTGCCGGCAAGGACCTCAACGCCTATGCCGCAGCGGGCATTATCGCCGACCACGAGTCGACGATTCCCGAGGAGGCGCTCGATAAACTGTCCCGCGGCATGTATGTGATGCTGCGTGAGGGCACGTGCAGCCATGACCTGGCCAACCTGTCTCCGATGCTGCTGGAAAACCCCGCCCGCGCCCGCCGCTGCTGCTTTGCGACCGACGACCGCGCTCCCTCCGACGCGCTTTCGACCGGCATGATCGACAACGACTGCCGCGTGGCCATCGAGGCCGGCGTCGACCCGGTGGTCGCCATCTCTATGGCGTCCCTTTCCACGGCTGAGGCGTTTGGGCTAGATCACGGCTGCCGCGACCCGCACGAACTACGCGGTGCGATTGCCCCGGGCAAACGTGCCGACCTGCTGGTGCTCAATGACCTGACGTTTGCCACGGCTCCGCATCGCGTATATGCCGCCGGTGCTCTGGTGGCGCAGGACGGCACCTTTGTGGGCGAGATTGCACCCGAGATGGCCGAGGTTACGGCCCTTGCCGATGAGCTGCGCGCCTCCGTTAAGCTGCCGAAGCTTTCGCTCGACGTATTCGACTATGCCTTTAAGCCGGGCGAGGCCGTGATTGACGTGGTGCCGGGTAAGGCCATCACGGGTATGGCTCGCCCCGAGAGCGCCGAGGGCCTGCGTCGCATTATGCTGATTGAGCGCCATGGCCGCGGCGTGTCGCTGCAGGCCGAGGGCGCCGACGGCGATGGCCCCGCTGGCCTGGGCCTGGTCGGCAAGCATATCGGTCGCGGCTGGGTGCGTGGCTTTACCATCACCGGTGGCGCCATTGCCTCCACAATCGGCCACGACTCGCACAACGTGTGCG
>URNQ01000190.1 GCA_900549245.1 uncultured Collinsella sp. | reverse complement strand
GGCGAAGACCGCCGCCGCGACTCGTCAGCGCGAACTGCGCGAGAAGATCGCCGCGGAGGACAAGGCACGCCGCGAGCAGGAGCAGACCATCGCCAACGCCCAAGCAGATGCCGCACATGCACAGTCGATCATCGAACAGGCGACCGAGGTGCACGACCACCCAGAAATCACTGAGTCGCTTGCAGGATCCTTGGCCCGAGACAAAGCCGAACACGCCGAGACCGAGCAAGAAGTCGACCAGCTCGAGGCCGCCGAAGACGACGTACGAGAGCGCACCCGCGACTCACGCATCAAATTCACCGGCGCCATCGTCTGCATCGTCGCCGCAATCCTGGCGATCATCCTAGTCTGGCTGTTCGCAAGCAAGTAGTCATTGGGGACGTTCTTAAACGACTAGTCAAACAAGAACGTCCCCAACGACTAGCCCAATGACGAGAGTGGATAATCTCCCACTTTGAGCCCCCAAGCAGGCCAAATACGGGAGATAATCCACTCTCATTCTGCAGGCACTCATTTAAGTACGTCCCCAATGAGTACCTGCCGATGCTTTGGCAAAGTCAGCGAAAACGCCCCTAAGCGAGCAAGGTGACGTGAAAGAGGGGGGCATTGACCTTCTGGTCATGCCCGACGATTGAACGTCAGATTGCCGCTTAGGGGGGTTTGCAGCGTCGGCCGGTTACGGCGTTTGCAAAACGCCGTAACCTACAAAATGAGCATCGCGTCGCCAAAGCTGAAGAAGCGGTAGCGCTCTTCGATAGCAGCGGCGTAGGCATCCATGATCTGGTCGCGGGTGGCAAGCGCGCTTACGAGCATCATGAGCGTGGAGCGCGGCACGTGGAAGTTCGTGATCAGCGCGTCGACCACGTGATAGGTCGAGCCGGGCATGAGGTAGAGCTGCGTCGTAGCGTTCTCGCGCGCCACGATGTCGCCGCGGCCGAGCGTATCGGCCCCATCCTCGCGGCCCTCAAAATAGCGCGCCGTCACGGCCGGATCGGACACCGGTGCCTCAGCGTCAAAGGCGCTCTCGAGCGAGCGTACTGCGGTGGTGCCGACGGCGATCACGCGGTGCCCCTCGGCCTTCGCCTTATGCACGGCGTCGACAACCTCCTGTGACACGTGGTAGCGCTCGGTGTGCATGACGTGCTGCGTGGGGTCGTCCTCCTCCACCAGACGGAAGGTATCAATACCCACCTCGAGCTCGACGGCGGCAAACTTCGCGCCCTTGGCCTCGATAGCGGCCATGAGCTCGGGGGTAAAGTGCAGACCCGCCGTAGGAGCGGCAGCCGAGTGCTCTTCCTTCATGGCGTAGACGGTCTGGTACTTCTCGGGGTCGCCCTCGTAATCGGTAATGTAGGGCGGCAGCGGCACGTGACCGGCAGCATGAATGGCTTCGTCGAGCGTGCGCGGCTCGCCGGCGGCATTGCAGCCGGCCGGCTCAAAGCGCACCAGACGGCCTCCGCGGCTATCGGTGACAAAGTCGATGACCTCGGCCGTCAGCACCACGGGAGCCCCCTCGGGCGCATGGGCGCCACCGGCGCGATACTCAATCTGAGCACCGGGCTTCAGGCGCTTACCCGGCTTGACCAGGCACTCCCAAACGTGGCCCAGCGGGTCAACATCCTCACGGCGCTTGAGCAGCAGCGTCTCGACCACGCCACCCGAGCCGGCTTTGCGACCGATCAGGCGGGCCGGCATCACACGCGTCTTGTTGATGACGAGCACATCGCCCGGCTCGATATAGTCGATGATGTCGCGGAAGATGCGGTGCTCAACGGTACCGCCGTGCTCCAGCGGCTTCCCCGCCTGGGAGCCTTTGCGATCCACCACCAGCAGGTGGCAGGAGTCGCGCGGCTCGGCAGGAGCCTGGGCAATCAGTTCCTCAGGAAGGTTGTAGTCAAAATCATCGGTACGCATAGACAAGTCGGATACTCCTTATATAGCTAAAGTCCGCTCTACATCCTAGCAGGCTGACGTCCCAAACGAACTACTTTTTGGCGGCTTTGCGCTCGTCGCGGATGCGGGCGCGGTCCATGGCCGCCTCGACAGCAGAAAAGCGGCAGCCGCAGGAGTTCTGTCGATACATGCCCAGTTCGCGCGAACGGCGCGTAGCCTCGGGATAATACGGGCGAAAATCGCGAATCACCGGGGTGAGCCCATGGGCGGCCGCCAAACGCTCAAGCACGTCATTGCAGGTGTCGAACAGCTGATACGGCGAGACGGCGAGCGTCGTACCCACATATTCAAACCTGCGCTCCTGGGCAACGCGGCATGCCTCGGCCAAGCGCAAGGCATAGCACGAGCGACAGCGACGGGGCCGATCGGCACCCAGCGGGGCCACGCCGGCCTCCCAGCGCTCGCGGTCCTCCCCCGCCTCGATGAGCTCGATGTCGCCATCGGCACACCACCGGCGCAGCTCGTCCAGACGCCGCCGCCATTCATCGCGCGGTTGAATATTGGGATTGGTCCAGCAAATCGTGGGCTCAAACCCCTCCTCGCGCAGCAGGCGAACCGGCTCAAGCGAGCATGGTGCACAGCACGCATGCAGCAACAACGACTTCATCGACATCCCCGTCCCAGAAAACTCACCCCGACATCATGGCAGCTAAAATAGCCCCGTCCCAAAAAGACTACTTTGCGAAAAAGCGCACGCCAAAGGACGTATCCTCGCAGGCGACGATACGGCGGTCGCGCAGAATGGTCCGCACGTAATACCAATCACCCACACAGCCCGACAAGTGCAGACCAGCCGCCAGGTAGCACAGCAGCGGATAGTCCGAGAACGCAAACCCCAGGGCAAATGCTGTCGTCACAACAACCGTCGGCGCCAGGCAAACCGCCATGTACCGCCGGCGCGAATACACAACGCCCTCGGCGCAGGCATAGATCATCGCCGTCTCGCGATTCGCCCCAAAGGTCACCTGCGCGCCCGCAGGCGCCAGCAGCTTAAAAAACACCGCATGCACCAGCTCGTGCACGGCAAACGATGCCATTGAGACCGCAGCCAAGCCGACTATCCAGCCCACGACAGCCATCCAGCCGCCCGCCTCAGCCGCGTCCAAGTCCGCAGGCCCGCCCAACAGCATAAACACCGGCACCAGGCACACGGCAAACACCGCGATCACGGCCATCCCCCACACGAAGCAAGCGTGTAGAAAATCCTCGTCCTCAAACGCATGTATGTTGGAAATCTCATTCATAGCATCTTAGGATAGCGCCCCTGCCACGCACCCGCCCGCATGTGCGATAATGTCGAACGATATGCACGAATTGACCACCGCGCCGCCGAACCCCGTGCCCGGCCGCGCTCTTACCTATATGCGAAGGAGTCCCATGGCATCCAAATACTCCATGAACGACCGTCCCAGCTGGCCGCGCCGCGCCATCGTTACCGCCGGCGAGCCCTACGGCAACAAGGGTCTGCACTTTGGCCACGTCGGCGGCGTCTTTGTCCCGGCCGACTTCTTCGCCCGCTTCCTGCGCGACCGCCTGGGCCGCGAAAACGTCATCTTCACCTCGGGCACCGACTGCTACGGTTCGCCCATCATGGAGAGCTACCGCAAGCTCAAGGAGAACGAGGGCTACGACAAGTCCATCGGCGAGTATGTCGAGTCCAATCACTCCCGCCAGGCCGCGACCCTCAACAACTACAACATCAGCTGCGACATCTACGGCGGCTCGGGCCTTGAGCCGGCGGCCCAGATCCACAACGAGGTGACTGCCGAGATTATCGAGCGCCTGCACGAGCAGGGCACCATCTCCAAGCGCTCCACGCTGCAGTTCTACGATGCCAAGGCCGGCACGTTCCTCAACGGCCGCCAGGTCATCGGCCGCTGCCCCATCCAGGGCTGCAAGTCCGAGAAGGCTTATGCCGACGAGTGCGATCTGGGCCACCAGTTTGAGCCCGAGGAGCTCATCGCGCCCAAGAGCCAGCTCACCGGCGAGGTGCCCGAGCTGCGCCCGGTCGACAATCTCTACTTTGACCTGCCGG
>URNQ01000189.1 GCA_900549245.1 uncultured Collinsella sp. | reverse complement strand
GGGCCCTTGCGGCGTAGTCGCTATTTATTCAGTCCAAGTTTCGGGGCGCAGTTCACTGTACCCTTTGTGGTGGTTTTTGGTCGGCTAGCCTTCGAGTTGAGCCACTTTGTAGCGGTAGGCAGCGGCGATGACGTCTTTACAGCCCTCGCGTCCCAGCTTAGCGCGGTTGACGACGATATCCTTGCCGCTCGTCATCTTCCACTTTCCGGCGCTATAGCGCTTGTAGAACGCCTCGCGCGCCTTCTGCTGCTGCTTGACCAGCTTGGCGCCCTTCTTTTTGTTGAGACCGCGCTTTTTGCGCACAATCTCGACGCGGTCCTCAAAGGGGGCGGTCACCAGCACGGCAATATGGTTGGGATTATTGCGCAGCAGATAATCGGACAGACGACCCTCGATAATGCAGCTCTCGGTCTCGCCCAGGTCCAAGATCACCTGGCTCATCTTTTGGAATAATTTGTCCGAGTACGAACGGGCATCGTAGCGGTCGGGCAGAAACGCCATGTTCTCCACAGCCAGACGCTCGTCGTAGGCGGCCATCTTATCGAGCGACTCGCCCGCGCGCAGCGACGCACGCACCAGCAGCTCGTTGTCATACAGCGGAATCCCCAACTCGTCGGCAAGCATGCGACCAATCTCGTGGCCCTCGGCGCCAAAGTCGCGCGCGATGGTAATGACCACAGGATTCTTCTTGTTCTCCAGATCGCTCATCGCGATTCCTTTCTCTGTGTGGCAAAGGGGCTGTCCCTTTGCCACATTCTACGCTGCCACAATACGGCGTTGATATGCTCGAACCAGCAGCGAGATACCAAAGTTGAGCACAAAGTACATCGCAAACACCAGGCCGTAGAGCATAAGCACCTGCGACAGATCGATCGCGTGGGCCATCACGACATTTGCCGTGTACATGAGCTCGGCCACGTTAATGCCCGAAAGATACGAGCTGTCCTTGATGACGGTCGTGCACTGGCTAAACAGCGCCGGGATGATCGTCTTAAACGTCTGCGGCAGAATGATGTAGCGCATGGTGGCAAAGAAGCCAAAACCCTGGCTCTGCGCCGCCTCAAACTGGCCGCGCGGAATCGAGTTGAGGCCGCCGCGCACAATCTCGGCCATAACGGCGCTGGTAAACAGCGTAAAGGCGATGGTCGAGATCACAATGTCCAAGCCCTGCACCGTAAAGTAGATAAACAGGATCCACAGCAGGTTCGGCGTGCAGCGGAACAGCTCGATATAGGCGCTCACCAAAATACGGAACGGGCGGGGCGCATAGCTTTTAACGAGCGCCAGCACCGTGCCAAAGATGAGCGAGAAAAAGATCGACAGCGCCGAGATCTCGATGGTCTTAACAAAACCGCCCCAAATGTAGAGCAGGTTGGTCGCGTTGAAGATTTCCATGCGCTAGGCCTCCTCTACGTTGTCGAGCCCCAGCTCGGCCAGGCTCACGCCGTGCGGACGCTCCTTGGAGCGGCGCTCGAGCCACTGCACCAGCATGGCGAGCGGAAAGCAGATGATGAAGTACATTAGGCAGCAGACGATGTATCCCTGCAGGTAACCGTACAGGCTCACAAAGTTGTCGGAACGGTACATAAGGTCGCCGCCGGCCACAAGCGCCAGCACCGACGTGTTCTTGACCAGGTTGAGCGCCTGGTTACACAGCGGCGGCAGAATGATCTTGAACGTCTGGGGCAGCACGATGTACCAGTACGCCTGCGCTCGGGTGAAGCCCTGGCTCTGGGCCGCCTCCATCTGACCGCGCGGAACCGCCTCAATACCAGTGCGGATGACCTCCGAAATGTAGGCCGCGTGATACAGGCCCACACCCAAGAAGCCCAGCACGAATGGCGCAATGCGCACCGGCTGGTCGGCACCGGTTATGACCTGCAAAAACTGCGGACCGGCCATGTACATAAAGAGCACCTGCACAGGCAACGGGGTGTTCTGGTAAAACTCCACGTACACGCGGCTTATGGCGCGCAGCACGCGCGAACGAGTGGTAGAGAACACGCCCAGCAGCGTTCCCAGCACCAGCGACAGCAGCAGACCGGCAACGACCACTTGCAGCGTCACGCCAAAGCCCTCCCAGAAGGGCCCCATGTTTTGAAATGTCGTCGACCAACGGTCGGCGTCAAATAATCCTTCGAGCATTTGATTCCTTCCTTGGACGATGCGCCTATACAAGACCCCAGGTCTTGACCTCTTGGTCGAGCCAGCCGTCGGCCAAGCGATCGCAAATCACCTGATCGACCACGGCCGAAAGGTCGCAGCCCTTCTTGGTCGCCACGCCGTAGCCCTGCTCGCCAAACTTGACCTCGGGCTGCAGCAGCTCAACGGTCTCGTTCATGTAGCCGGCCAGCGTGGAGCGGTCCATGGCAAAGACGTCGATATTGCCGGCGTCGAGCGAACTCTTGATGATGGGGTAGCCGCTAAAGGCCCTAAACTCTGGCTTGCAGCTAAAGCCGTTGTCCTTGATCATCTGCTCGATCAGGCCCTGCGTGGTGGCGCCCTGGCTCACGCCAATGACCTTGCCGTCCAGGTCCTCAATCGAGGTAAAGCCCGAACGCTTCTTGACCATGAGTCCCACGTAGTCGGTGCGGTACGGCGTCGAGAAATCCCAGCTCTTCTTGCGCTCGTCGGTAATGGTGTAGGTCGCCGCGACCACGTCAAGCTGGCCGTTATCGATCAGCGGGCCACGCGTCTTGGGCGTTACATCGGTAAACTCGACAAGCTCCCGGGCACGGGCCTCCTTGTAGCTCACGCCAAAGACGGCAGCGGCGATCTGGTAGCACAAATCGACTTCCATGCCCTCAAAGCGGCCCTTGGCGGTGTCGTAATAGCCATAGCCGGGAACGTCCTTCTTAACGCCGGCATTCAGATGGCCACGCGACTTAATGGCCGCAAGCTTGGACCCCTTGTCGGAGCCCTCGCCGCTGGTAGAGTTGCCGCAACCGGTAAGCGCGGCCCCCGTCAGCGCAAGCATGCCGGCGCCAGCCAGCTGCAAAAAGTGACGGCGCGACACGGCCGCCCTCGTCATATCCGTCATGTCCATCACCGCGCCTAGTGCAGAATCTTGGACAGGAACTCGCGGCAGCGCGGGTTCTCGGGGTTATCGAAAAAGTGCTCGGGCGTGCCCTCCTCCAGAATGCGGCCGTCCTCCATAAAGATGACGCGGTCGGCCACCTGGCGCGCAAAGCCCATCTCATGCGTCACGCAGATCATGGTGATGTCCTCCTGCGCGAGCTCGATCATAACGTCCAGAACCTCCTGGACCATCTCGGGGTCGAGCGCCGAGGTCGGCTCGTCAAACAGGATGATGGGCTGCTTGGTGCACAGGGCACGGGCGATGGCGATACGCTGCTGCTGACCGCCCGAGAGGTTCTGCGGATACTCGCCGGCCTTATGCGCCATGCCAACGCGCTTGAGCGCGGCGATGGCGATCTCGGTCGCCTCCTCCTTGCTCTTCTTTTGTAGCTTGATGGGCGCGAGCGTCAGGTTGCCGAGCACCGTCATGTTGGGATACAGGTTGAACTGCTGAAACACCATGGAGCTATACTTGCGGGCCATCTCCAGGTGATTCTTTTTGGTGAGCGGCGTACCGTCGATGATGACCTCGCCCGACGTGGGCTCCTCAAGATAGTCGACGCAACGGATGAGCGTCGACTTGCCCGAGCCGGAAGGCCCGATCATTACGAGCTTCTCGCCGCGCTTAACGGTGAGATTGATATCTTTGAGCACATGCAGGTCGCCAAAGTACTTGTTGAGATGCTTGATCTCGATCATGTCTGCCATGAATGTCCCTTCCCTGCGTTTACACGAGTTGAACTATTGTACGGAAAGAACCACGTTTCCGCAGCCCACACTACATTCCCGTAAAGAACCCGCAATCTTCCACCCACTCATTGGGGACAGACTTAAATTGAACTGCGTCCCGAATCTTGGCCTTCTTTATTAGAAGCGAACACTAGGACGCTTTCAATAGCCGTTTCCGAAACTCCACCG
>URNQ01000188.1 GCA_900549245.1 uncultured Collinsella sp. | reverse complement strand
AGTCCCTTGCGGCGTAGTTCTTATTTAAGCCGTCCAAGTTTTGGGGTGCAGTTCAGAAGGGACGGTTCTGCGCAATTCGTTTGTTGCCGCTGGCCTACTCGCCATCCTCCAGTTTGATGAGGATCTTGCGATAGCCACCGTACTCGCCATTAAGTGCCTTGGACACACGGCTCACCGTGGTGGACGAAGCGCCGGTACGCGCCTGAACCTCGACATAGGGCTCGCCCTCGTCCAGATAACGCGCGACCTGCAGACGCTGCGATAGATCGCAGATCTCGCGCGGCGTGCAGATATCGGTCAAAAACGCTTGGATATCCTTCTCGTCATCCAAAAGACTAAATGCGTGGACCAGCTGCTTGACATCAGGCTTGTCAAACATGTTCTCGATATTCATCGATCACCGCCAAACCCGCCAAAAGGCATCGAAGTTGATACTGACATCGGGCATCGTTCGCCCGTTCTATGCAATAGGGCAACGCCTGTGGCTTTTGCCCGTAGCAGTTTAGCACACCACCAAACTAAAGCGACAAAACTCTCTGCCAGCGGCGCGTTTTCTAGGACGAACGCCGTTTTGAAACCGAATGCGCACGTAAGCTCCACGAATATCTGAGACAATGGGCGGCCGAACAAGGCGGCACACCCGAGCGGCCGTCCAAGCTGCCGCAGCAAACCGCTTCACGCGACAACGACGCACCCTGCGCAAGAAAGGATTCACACCATGCGCTTTATGCTTAACTGGCTCTTTACTTCGATCGCCATCGCGATCGCCACGTTCCTCGTCCCCGGCATCCAACCCTTCGGTTTTGCCGAGGCCTGGGTCTGCTTCGCCTTCGTGGGACTGTTCCTGAACATCGTCGATTCGCTCGTCAAGCCGTTCCTCACGGTTATCTCGATGCCGCTCACGATCATTACGCTGGGTATTTTTCAGCTCGTAGTCAACAGCTTTATGCTCGAGCTGGCCAGCTACCTGTCGGTCAATCTGCTGGGCGCGGGCATCTCCATCGCCAGCTTTGGGTCGGCCTTTATGGGCAGCATCCTGGTATCCATCATGCGCAGCATTCTCGATAGCATCGCCGAGGGCTAAAACGGCCATTCCGGCCGCGCCCGTCTCAACAGCCCAAAACGAAGGCCGCCCATCGCAAAAATGGGCGGCCTTCTTATTTGCCAAGTCTCAAAGGGCGAGAGAATCTGCCATTTCCACCCCGTCCCCAAATGGCAGGTGGGCTAGATCACGTAGTCGTAGCCTTCGTTGGGAGCGACAAGTTGATCGAGCGTCACACCGTCGAGGTAGTCGTTGATAAGCTTATCCAGGTTCTTCCACACGTCGAGCGTGGGGCACTCGTCAGAGCGCGAACAACCCTTGCAGTCGCCATCCAGGCAGGCGACCGGCGCCAGGCTGCCCTCGGTCAGGCACAAGATCTCGCCCACCGTGTACTGCTCGGGCGGGCGCGTGAGCACATAGCCGCCGCCCTTGCCGCGCATGCCCGAGAGCATGTTGGCGCGCACGAGCGTAGCCAGAATATTCTCGAGGTACTTCTCCGAAATACCCTGACGCGCCGCAATCTCTTTAAGCGGGATACGGCCTGTCGCCTGGTGCTCGGCCAGGTCGACCATAACGCGCAGGGCATATCTGCCCTTTGTGGAAACCAACATATATATAGCTGCCTTTCGGTCTTTTAATTCGTAGAAATTCTAGCCGAAAAATTGGTTTTGAAAATACCTATTCCCGTCAAGATGGTTAATCGACTCGTAATAATCTTCTATTTCCTATTGCGTTACTAGGCTTTACTGTCTACTATGCTTGCCAACAGCAAAACGAACAACCTATAAGGTTTGTGGGTTTCGCTGTCACACACACCGTAAAACCACACGGTATCCAGTCATTTGAACACTTTGGAGGTTCACCATGAGCAATGTTTACACGTCCATCGATCAGCTTATCGGCCACACCCCGCTTCTGGAGCTCACCCACTTCGAGGCCGACGAGGACCTCAAGGCCCGTGTGCTCGTCAAATTGGAATACTTCAACCCCGCCGGGTCCGTCAAAGACCGCGTCGCCAAGAACATGATTGACGAGGCCGAGAAGGCCGGCAAGCTCGTGCGCGGTGGCGACTACACCATCATCGAGCCCACGAGTGGCAACACCGGCGTCGGCATCGCCTCGGTGGCGGCGGCCCGCGGCTACAAGGTGATCATCACTATGCCCGAGACCATGTCCGTCGAGCGCCGCAAGCTCATGCAGGCATACGGCGCACAGCTCGTGCTCACCGACGGCTCCAAAGGCATGAAGGGTGCCATCGCCAAGGCCGAGGAGCTGCAGAAGGAGACCCCCAACAGCATCATCGCCGGCCAGTTTGTGAACCCCGCCAACCCCGCCATCCACAAGGCCACGACCGGCCCCGAGATCTGGGACGACACCGACGGCAAGGTCGACATCTTCGTCGCCGGCGTTGGCACCGGCGGCACCGTGACCGGCGTGGGCGAGTTCCTCAAGGAGCAAAACCCCGAGATTCAGGTCGTCGCCGTCGAGCCCGCCACCTCCCCGGTGCTCTCCAAGGGCCAGGCAGGCCCGCATAAGATCCAGGGTATCGGTGCCGGCTTTGTGCCCGACGTCCTCGACACCCAGGTCTACGACGAGATCATCCCCGTCGAGAACGACGACGCCTTTGCCACCGGCCGCGCCGTGGGCCACAAGGAGGGCGTGCTCGTGGGCATTTCGTCCGGCGCCGCCGTGTGGGCCGCACTGCAGCTGGCCAAGCGCCCCGAGAACGAGGGCAAGACCATCGTGGCGCTGCTCGCCGACACCGGCGAGCGCTACCTGTCCACGGCACTCTTCCAGGACTAGAGCTCTCGTTCTTAGAACGAGTCCAAGGCACGCCGGTCTCCCCTCTCTTCTGGCAGCCTGAGCTCATCCCAACAGGGTGTCCCACAGGACGCCCGAACTTGCTACAATGTCTGCGGCGCGGAACCAGCCTCCCGCGCCGCTTTTCTTTTTTGGCCACATGCCACCAAGGAGAACCTCCCCATGCACAACAAGCGCGTGCTCGTCGCCATGAGCGGCGGCGTCGATTCCAGCGTGACCGCGTATCTGCTCAAAAGTCAGGGTTACGAATGTGTCGGTGCCACCATGCGCCTCACCTGCCCCGCGCCCGATCCCGCCACGGGCATGAGTAAGGTCGACCGCGACATCGCCGACGCAGAGGCCGTCGCCGAGCGCATAGGCATTCCCCACCATGTGCTCGACTTGCAGCAAACCTTCGACCGTAACGTAATCGAGCGCTTTGTGAACGCCTACCAGGAGGGGCTGACGCCCAATCCGTGCATTATCTGCAACCGCCACATTAAGTTTGGCGCGCTGCTCGATGCAGCGCTGGACATGGGCTGCGACTACATCGCCACGGGCCATTACGCCAAAACAAGCCAGGCGGCAGACGGCACCTGGCAGCTGCATCGCGGCGAGGACCCCAAAAAGGACCAGAGTTACTTTTTGTATTCGCTTACGCAGGAGCGTCTGGCGCGCACGATTTTTCCGCTGGCGGGTCTGGACAAGGAGCGCGACGTGCGCCGGATTGCCGCCGAGCAGGGCTTCATCAACGCCAAGAAGGCCGAAAGCGAGGATATCTGCTTTATTCCAGACGGTAACTACGCGGGCTATATCGAGCGCCGCTGCGGACATCCCGCTGCACCGGGCGACATTGTGTGGCGCGACGGCAGCGTGGTCGGGCGCCACAACGGCGCGCTGCGCTACACCATCGGCCAGCGCAAAGGCCTGGGCGTCGCGATGGCGCATCCCGTGTACGTAACGGGTGTCGACGCCGTCAACAACACCGTGCATCTGGGCGAGGCCGAGGACCTGACGGCCACGGCGCTCACGGCCAACGACTGGATTTGGAGCGCCCCTGCCGACCACATGGAAGCCGAGCTGGATGCCGGCGGCATCCGCGTGGGCGCCAAGTACCGCTACCGACAGAAAGACCAGGCAGCGACCCTTACGCGCGGCGAAGACGGG
>URNQ01000187.1 GCA_900549245.1 uncultured Collinsella sp. | reverse complement strand
TAGATTCTTGTTGGGACTCTGCCTTTGGCTCAAATGGAAACGGGAGACGCATCTGCATCCCCCGCTTTTGTTGTGGTTACTCTAGATCAATAAATTTGATGCTTAGGATCTTGCCGTCTTTTACTAGCATTCTGGCCATGGTGGGGCCTCGGGTGCCTCGGGGGTAGCTGGCGCTGCCCGGGTTGAGGACTAAGCAACGGCCCACTTGGGCTTCTTTGGTTACGTGGGTGTGGCCGTTGATGGCTACGTCCACGGATCCCACCGGAAGGTCTTCGCGGTAGTGGGCTACGGCGAATTTGAGGCCTTCGTAAGTAAAGAGCGCAAGACGGTCTACATCGGGGCCGTAGTCGCGGTAGTAATCGTTGTTGCCCAGTACGGCCCGCACGGGGGCGATGGTGCATAGGTGCTCGTAGTCCATCTCTGACGTAAGGTCGCCGGCGTGGATAATCAGGTCTGCGCCCTCAAGCTCATCCAAGAGCGCAGGCGATAAATAGCCGTGGGTGTCCGAGATGATGTCGATGCGCTTGGCGCTTGCACTGTTCATGGGATCCCTTCCGCAAAAAAACGATTCGGCAGATACATACAAAAAAGGCCCCACGGCTCCGCAGACGATGGGTCTACAGGGCTGCGGGGCCAGTGTGCTAGAGGCTCAGGGCCTTCTTGAGCGGCACGACGCGGCGGCGCGAAACCGGCACGCGTTCGTCGACGCCCGTAATGCCCAGCTGGATGGCGCCCGAGGGCACCGTCTCAACGTCCGTGACGCACGCCAAGTTGACGATATAGCGGCGGTGAACACGGAAGAAGCCAAAATCGCAGAGCTTGGCCTCAAACTGCGCCAGCGAGGTCGTCGACAAAAAGCGATCATCGACGGTATAGATGCAGGAGTAATCGTCCTTGGCCATGATAAAGCGAATGTCGTCCACGGGAATGAGCACCTTGCGGCCGCCCTTTTCCACCGGGATACGCTCGATGGTCACCTTGCTGTCCGTAACCGGCTTGGCGCGTTGCATGACCTTCTCGATCGCGCGATCCAAGCGAGCTTCCTCGACCGGCTTCATCAGATAATCGACGGCATCCACGTCGAATGCCTCGACCGCATGGTCGCTATACGCAGTCACAAACACGATCGCCGGCGGATTTTTGAGCTTATGCAGCGCCTCGGCAAGTTGCAGGCCCGAGGCACCGGGCATCGAGATATCGAGAAACACGACATCCACGCGACTTTCCATAAGCATCTCGATGGCGGAGCGGACGCTCGACGCCTCCGTGATCGTGCCGATCTTGCCCGTTTGCTCGAGCAGGAAGCGAAGCTCCGAGCGAGCCGGCGCCTCATCATCCACAATCATCGCACGCAGCATAGGGATAAAACCTTTCGTCAACTAACTACGCCGGGCATCCGTCGCATGACGTTGAGCCCGTAGCCTTTTATTTTACTCTTGAATGTCAAAGATGCTCTCTGACAAATCAAGATGAAGGAGCACTTTGGTGCCCTTGCCCGGCGCCGATTCGACACGCGTATAGGAGTGCGGCCCATAAAAGCGATGGATGCGCTCCGAAATATTGTGCATGGCCACACCGGCGCCGCCACCCTGGGGAGAGCTGGCGTCGGGACGGGCAGAGCGCTCGTCAAACAGTCTGGCGGCGGTACCCTCATCCATGCCCACGCCATTATCGGCCACGGCAATCAAGATTGCATCCTCGCCGTCTTGGTGAACGGTCACGTCGATCCTCAGGGCGTCGTCATCGCCCATACCATGACGTACGGCGTTCTCGACAATCGGCTGGATCACGAACGCCGGCACCAGCGTATCTTCCACGTCCTCGGACACATCGAACGTCGCAAGCACGCGGTCCTCGCCAAAGCGGGCCTTCTCAAAGGTAAGGTAGCGCTTGGTCTGTGCGACCTCGCGCGAGACCGGAATAAGCGATCCCGAGTTGTCGAGTGTAGCACGATAGAACGATGAGAACTCACGAAGCAGTTCGCGGGCCCGCAGCGGGTCGGTGCGCGTAAACGATGCAATGGTGTTCAGCGTGTTGAACAGGAAGTGCGGGTTAATCTGCGCCTGCAGCGCACGCACCTCGGCGCGCGCCGTGAGTTCCTTTTGCACCTCGAGCTCGTGGATGGCGAGCTGCGTGGACAAGATCTCGGCAAAGCCCGAGGCAAGCGCATACTGGGTACGGTCGACGGCGCGCGGGGTCTTGTAGTAGAACTTGAGCGTGCCGACGGTACGATCGCCCACCTTGATGGGGGCGATAATGCCGGCGGGAACTTGGTTGTGCGAGCCGTCCGAGCCCACGACATCCACCATACGGTTGAACGACTGCACGATGCCATGTTCGATAACGTAGCGTGTGGCAAGCGTGTGGATGGGATTATCGGGCAGCAGTTTTTCCTCAAACTCGCCCGCGCAGGCAAGCACGTTGTCCTCGTCGGTGATGGCCACCGTCATGGCGCGCGTCTCGGGCAAAATGCGCCGGCACACCAAACGCGCCGACTCCTGCGTCAGACCGCCCTTAATGTCCTCGAGCATGGCCGAGGCCACCGAGAGCGTCTCCTCGGTGTACTGGGAGCGCGCCGAATCGGGATTGAGCGTCAAAAAGATAAAGATGCACAGAAAGATGCACAGCAGCGCGCAGGCAATCACCGTGGCGATCGGCTCGATACCGGTCACCAAGGCAAAAATAAAGTACACCAGCACGCAAATGGCGCATGCAACGGCAATGATGCGAAAGATTGATATTGAACTATCGCGCTGGGCGCGGCGGTCGATCATTCGGCCCCCTCCAGGATACTGATCAGTTGTGCGTCACGCCAAAGCCCGTCCATGATCTTGGGCCAAAAGCTCTGGAAACGCAGGTAGCTTGCAGCGTTTTGGCGCGCATAGGCCTTTGCCTCGTCGATACCATGGCGCCAGATGCGCAGGTAGCCCTCATGCTCGCGGGTAAACACGCTGCGGACCATAGCGGTCTTGCGCACGCGGTCGTCGAGCTCGCGCGAAATCCACGGGCCCGGGTAGGGCATGAGCGATGCCGCCGTAACGGGGATGAGCTCCTTTTGATGCGCGGCGAACGTCAACTTGGCCCGTTCGTAGTACCAACGGTATACATCCTGCATAAAGCGCGGTGAGCGCTTTTCGGACTCCGGAGGCAGATGGCGCACGGTCCACTCGTTATCGAACCACACGTCGTAGCCAAACATGCGCATGTTAAAGAGGTAATCCAAGTCCTCGCCGCGGGTGATAAACGGGTCAAAGGCCACACGCGTAAAGGCGCGGGCGTGCAGGGCCATCAGGCCGCCGCACACGTAGTTGGAGCGCGAGATGCGGGTGCCCGAGAGCGCCTTTTTCATCCAACGGTTGAACTCGATGCGCTTGGTCCACCAACGATGGCAGATGCCCGCCTTGTCCGTGGGAGCCAACGGCGAGCCGTCGCGATCGTAGAAATAGCCGCTCTTGACCAAGATCGGCAAGCCCTGACGCGTCTGCTGCCCCAACGCATAGGTCGCGCGCTTCATAAAGTCGGCGTCGATGACAGCCTCATCGTCATCCAAAAAGATAACCGCGTCATGCCCCAGCACCGCAGCGCAGGCCAGCCCCATGTTGCGGATGGCACCGTAACCTCGCAGGCTCACGCACTCGCCCGAACCCTTGGGCGCGATCTGAGCAACCCGGTCTGCGATGCGCGAGGCCTGGGTGTTGGTGACAACGGTGACCTTGAGCGTGGGATGCGCGTCGACAATCTCGTGCACGCGCAGCGACACATCGGCTGTGGCAGAAACGGGACAGACCACCAAAAGGATGATGCGCGGGATGTCACGTACCTGCTCAAGCGAGGCCAGGCAGCGGTCGAGTTCCGGGTTGGCGGCGTTGAGCGACGTCGAGTGATCGTAGGTGCCGGGAGCGTTTGCTTGGGTATCATCGCCCGCCCAATATGTTGGGATCACAACCGTGGCGTTCATACCTTTACCCTCCTTGCAACACAAAAACGGGGCGCCGCCAAACACAGGCGACGCCCCGCGACCTAGCTGATTCCA
>URNQ01000186.1 GCA_900549245.1 uncultured Collinsella sp. | reverse complement strand
CCGGGATAAGGGGGGCCGCCCGCCCCGCAGGGGGCCCCCCCGCCCCGAAGACGTGGCCGCCTCCATCTTCCAGGCCGTTGTGACCCAGACCATCTCGGGCCTGGCGTGCGGCCGTCCCATCCGCGGTAACGTCGCCTTCCTGGGCGGCCCGCTGCAGTATCTCTCCGAGCTGCGCCACCGCTTCTACCTCACGCTCAACCTGGACGAGGAGCACCGTATCGTGCCCCAAAACGCTCACCTGTTTGTGGCGAGCGGCGCCGCCATGGCGCACGAGTCCAACAAGCTCAGCACGTTCCCGCAGCTCATCGAGGCCATCGACAGCTTGGGCGACACACAGGGTGCCGAGGTCGAGCGCCTGGATCCGCTCTTTGCCACCGACGAGGACTTCGCCGAGTTCAAGAACCGCCACGACGCCGAGGTCGTCCCCAAGGGCAAACTCGACGGCTACACCGGCCGCGTGTTCATCGGTATCGACGCCGGCTCCACCACCATGAAAGCCGCGCTCGTGGGCGAGGACGGTCAGCTGCTGCACACCTGGTACGGCAACAACAACGGCGACATCCTAGGCACGGCCAAGGTCATCATGGCCGATTTCTACAACCACATCCCCGCCGGCTGCACCATCGGCCACGTGACCACCACGGGCTACGGCGAGGCGCTGCTCATCGAGGCCCTCAAGGCCGACTCCGGCGAGATCGAGACCGTTGCGCACCTGCGCGGCGCCAAGGCATTCCTGCCCGGCGTCGAGTTTATCCTGGACATCGGCGGCCAGGACATGAAGTGCCTGCGCGTCAAGGACGGCGTGATCGAGCACATCATGCTCAACGAGGCCTGTTCGTCGGGTTGCGGTAGCTTTATCGAGAGCTTCGCCGTGTCTATGAACATGGACGTGCGCGCGTTCGCCGACGCCGCCATCCATGCCAAGGCCCCCGTCGACCTGGGCAGTCGCTGCACGGTCTTTATGAACTCGCGCGTCAAGCAAGCGCAAAAGGAAGGCGCCACGGTGGGCGACATCGCGGCCGGCCTGTCCTATTCCGTCATCAAGAATGCCCTGTTCAAGGTCATTAAGCTGCGCGACCCCAAGGAGATCGGCAACCAGGTGATCGTCCAGGGCGGCACCTTTATGTCCGATGCCACGCTGCGCGCGTTTGAGCAGCTCACCGGCGTTCATGCCGTGCGCCCCGACATCGCCGGCTGTATGGGCGCTTACGGTGCGGCCCTGCTCGCCCGCGATCGCGCCGGCGCCGACGGCACTTCGACCATTCTTTCTGCCGAGGACATCGCACACCTCACCGTGACGCAAAAACACGTCCGCTGCGGCCGTTGCTCCAACAACTGTCAGCTCACCGTCAACGATTTTGGCGGCGGCAGACGCTTTATCACCGGCAATCGCTGCGAGAAGGGTGCCGGCCACAAAAAGCAAAAGACCGAGGCTCCCAACCTCTTCAAAAAGAAAAACGAGCTGCTGTTTAACCGCGAGGTGCTGAGCCCCGACGAGGCCCCACGCGGCACCGTCGGCATCCCGCGCGCACTCAACATGTACGAGAACTACCCCTTCTGGCATGCGTTCTTTACGCGCCTGGGCTTTAGCGTACAGCTGTCCGACCAGTCGAGCAAAAAGACCTACCAGGCGGGCATCGAGTCCATGCCGTCCGAGAGCGTGTGCTATCCGGCCAAGATGAGCCACGGCCACGTGATGAACCTCATCGACCGCGATGTCGACTTCATCTGGATGCCGTGCGTGCGCTGGGAGCGCAAGGAGGATCCGACGGCTGGCAACTGCTATAACTGCCCCATCGTCATGAGTTACCCCACGGCGCTGGCGCTCAATATCGACGAGATCCGCGAGCAGAACATCGAGTTCCTGTATCCGTTTGTGCCCTATCACGACAAGACCGAGCTCAAGCGCCGTCTGTACCAGGTGCTCGCCGTCGACCGTGTGGCCGATGCCGAGGCTGGTCGCGGTCGCGTGCGTGGACCCAAGATCACGCGCTCCGAGGTCGATGCCGCTGTCAACGCTGCCTTTGAGGCCGATGCGCGTTTCCACGAGGATATCCAGACGATGGGCGAGGAAGCTCTTAAGTGGGTCGAGGACCACGGCGGCCACGGCATCGTACTCGCCGGCCGCCCCTACCATAACGACCCCGAGATCAACCACGCCCTGCCCGAGCTCATCTCGAGCTTTGGCTTTGCGGTCTTTACCGAGGATTCGCTCGCGCATCTCGTGAAGCCCGAGCGCCCCATTCGCGTCGTCGACCAGTGGATGTACCACAGCCGCCTGTACGCCGTCGCCCGTTTTGTGACGATGCGCAACGACCTGGACCTGATCCAGCTCAATTCCTTCGGCTGCGGTCTCGATGCCCTGACTACCGATCAGGTGCAGGAGATCCTGGAGGCCAGCGGCAAGATCTACACCGTGCTCAAGATCGACGAGGTGTCCAACCTGGGCGCCGCGCGCATCCGCATCCGCTCGCTCATGGCGGCGCTCAAGGACCAGGAGGCCGAGCGCTTGGCCGAGGCCACGGCCGCGGGCGAGGCCTACGAGCAGGGTGATGCCGCGCCGGTGGCTCCCTCCACGGACGCCCCCGCGTTCGCGAGTCGCAAGTACACGTTCGAGGTGCAGCGCGAGAGTGCTTCGACCGCGTGGCCCAAGGTGCCCTTTACCGAGCAGATGCGCGACGAGGGCTACACCATCCTGTGCCCGCAGATGGCGCCGATCCACTTTGACCTGGTCAAAGAGGTGTTCCGCGGTGCCGGCTACAACTTGGAACTGCTGCCCTCGACCGATCACGACGCTGTCGAGGCCGGCCTGCGCTATGTGAACAATGACATTTGCTACCCGTCGATTCTGGTAACGGGCCAGATTATGGAGGCCATCGAGAGCGGCCGGTACGACCTGTCCAAGACGGCCGTGGTTATCAGCCAGACCGGCGGCGGCTGCCGTGCCACCAACTACATCGCACTCATCCGCAAGGCCCTGCGCGAGAGCGGCCACCCCGAGATTCCGGTGATCTCGCTTTCGGCCGTGGCGCTCGGCGAGGACAACCCCGGCTTTAAGATTACGCCGGCGCTGCTTAAGCAGGCAGTCTACGCGGTGCTCTTTGGCGACGTGATGATGCAGATGCTCTACCGCTGCCGTCCGTACGAGGCCACGCCCGGTGCGGCGAACGCACTCTACGAGGAGTACATGGCGCGCGCTCGCAAGCTGGCGCCTAAGTTCAACCGCCACAACTACACCAAGCTGTGCCGCGAGGCCATCCGCGCGTTCGACACCATGCCGCTCGTAGGCGAGGGCACCAAGCCGCGCGTGGGCGTGGTCGGTGAGATCTTGGTCAAGTTCCACCCTACGGCCAACAACCACGTGGTCGACGTTATCGAGCGCGAGGGCTGCGAGGCAGTGGTGCCGGGCCTGCTCGACTTCTTCCTGTACTCCATGAGCAACGCCGAGCTGCAGAAGGACGAGTTGGGCAGCTCTGCCACGACGCGTGCTGGTATGCAGGCGCTCATCAAGCTCGTGGACTGGATGCGCACGCCGGTGGAGGAGATGCTCGAAAAGTCCCGCCGCTTTGAGGCGCCCGAGCGCATCGGCACCATGGCCGACAAGGCCCGCACGGTGCTTTCGGTGTGTAACAACATGGGCGAGGGCTGGTTACTTACGGCCGAGATGCTCGACCTGATCGACCATGGTGCGCCCAACATCATCTGCACGCAGCCCTTCGCGTGCCTGCCCAACCACGTGGTGGGCAAGGCCGTGATCAAGGAGTTGCGCCGCCAGCACCCCGAGAGCAACATCGTCGCAGTGGACTATGACCCCGGTGCATCCGAGGTCAACCAGCTCAACCGCATCAAGCTCATGATCAGCGTGGCCAAGGAGAACATGCGCGCTGGCAAGGGCTTTAAGCTCGAGAAGGTGGCGCCGCTCGCGATGGACGAGGTCACCGGCCAGATGCGTGCCCATGACGGCTGCGTGAGCTGCGGGCCGGCCAGCGAGGAGGCCGTGGCGTCGGTCGCCGAGCGTCTGGGGCGTGGCATTAAGAAGTAACTGGCCTGCTATGGG
>URNQ01000185.1 GCA_900549245.1 uncultured Collinsella sp. | reverse complement strand
TCTGGGATCCGACCCCAGCAATGTCGACTACGGTGCTATCTTTGGCGGCCGCCGTCAGATTCTCGACCGCGCCGCCGAGCGCTTTGCTGCCGACAAGCCGGCCGATTTCGATGACTTTATCCAGGCCAACGAGGACTGGCTCATCCCCTACTGTGAGTTCATGACCGTCAAAGAGGAGTGCGGTCTCAAGGCGTTTTGGGAGTGGCCCGCGGAGCTCCGCACCCGCGGCGAGGCTTCCGCCAAGGTCTGCGCCGACCATCCGGCGCGTATGCTCTACCACCAGATGACGCAGTACTTCTTCGATCGCCAGTGGAGCCGCCTCAAGGCCTATGCCAACGAGCGCGACATTCTCATCATCGGCGACCTGCCCATCTATGTCTCGCGTGACTCCGTCGAGATGTGGGCGACACCTGAGCTCTTTAAGATCGACGCCGCCGGCAATCCCGTGAGCGTCGCCGGCACGCCGCCCGACCAGTTCTCGGCTACCGGCCAGTACTGGGGCAACCCCATCTACGACTGGGACGCCATGGAGGCCGACGGCTTCTCCTGGTGGGAGGGCCGCATTCGCGCCGCCCTCGACATGTACGACGTCATCCGCCTGGATCACTTCCGCGGCTTCGAGGCCTATTGGGAGGTGCCGTTCTCCTCGCCTGATTCGTCCTACGGTTCGTGGACGCAGGGTCCCGGCCTCAAGCTCTTCAAGACACTCGAGGAAAAGCTCGGCACGCTGCCCATCATCGCCGAGGACCTGGGCTTCCTCACCCCCGGCGTCATCGATATGCGCGACAACTCGGGCTTCCCCGGCATGAAGATCCTGCAGTTTGCCTTTGAGGGCACCAACTCGTACTACCTGCCGCACAACTACATTGCCAACACCGTCGCCTACGTGGGCACCCACGACAACGAGACGGCACGCGGCTGGTTTGAAGGAACGGCTACCCCGCGTCAGCGCGAGCAGACAGCCCTGTACACCCATCAGCAGGCCGGCGAACCCATCGCCGACGCGCTCAACCGAACCATCGCAGCCAGCGTGAGCGACACGTGCATCTACACCATGCAGGACCTGCTCAACTTGGGCAACGAGGCGCGCATCAACACCCCTGCCACGCTGGGCGGCAACTGGACCTGGCGCATGCTCGACGGCGCCATCACCCGCGAGCTCGAGCACAAACTCACCGACTGGACCGAGACCTACTTCCGCATCCCGTCGGAAGCCGAAATCGAGCTTCCTCAATAGGAGCTACCGCGCCCGACCCCTCCCCACCGTGCGGACGCGCTTGCTTACCCGCGCGAGGCCACCCCAATCCCCTCGCGCGGGATTCTTATGAATTGCAGACATGTAATCAACCCATTACAGGAGGAAACATGCCCCAAATTAACCTCATGGAACTCGCCGAGCAGTCTTTTGGCACCTCGCTCGAGCAGCTCGACGACCGTCGCATTTACAAGCTGCTGGTCAAACTCGTGCAGGAGCGCTCCGCCGCCTGCCCGCTCAACAACGGCAAGAAAAAGCTCTATTACATTTCCGCCGAATTTTTGATCGGCAAGCTGCTCATCAACAACATGATCGACCTCGGCATCTACGACGAGGTTAAGGACCAGCTCACCGCCGCAGGCCACGACCTCAACAAGATCGAGGAGTTCGAGGTCGAGCCGTCGCTCGGCAACGGCGGCCTGGGCCGCCTGGCCGCATGCTTCCTGGATTCCATCGCCACGCTGGGCTTGACCGGCGATGGCGTGGGCCTCAACTATCACTACGGCCTGTTCCGTCAGCGCTTTGTCGACAACCAGCAGAAGGCCGTCCCCGACGAGTGGCTCGGTGAGCAGGACATCCTAGTCGACGACGACCGCTCCTACACCGTCGAGTTCGGCGATTTTGCCGTTACCTCCAAGCTCGTCAACATCGACGTGCCCGGTTACGGCCAGCCCACCAAGAACCGTCTGCGCCTGTTCGACCTGGCGAGCGTCGACGACGGCCTGGTCCCCGGCAGCTCCATCGACTTCGACAAGACCGAGATCGCCAAGAACCTCACCTTGTTCCTCTACCCCGACGATTCCGACGAGCAGGGCCGCCTGCTTCGCATCTACCAGGAATACTTCATGGTGAGCAACGCCGCCCAGCTCCTGATCGACGAGGCCATCGAGCGCGGCAGCAACCTGCACGATCTGGCCGACTACGCCGTGGTCCAAATTAACGACACGCACCCCACCATGGTCATCCCCGAGCTCATTCGCTTGCTCACCACCGAGCATGGCATCGAGTTTGACGAGGCCGTGACCATCGTACGCTCCATGGTCGCCTACACTAACCACACGATTCTTGCCGAGGCGCTCGAGAAGTGGCCGCTCGTCAGCCTGCAGAAGGTCTCCCCTGCCATCGCCGACATTATCGTCAAGCTCGATGAGATCGCGAAGGCCGAGCACGATGACCCGCGCGTCGCCGTCATCGACGAATACGACACCGTCCACATGGCCCACATGGACATCCACTTTGGCTTCTCCATCAACGGCGTAGCCGCCCTCCACACCAAGATCCTGGAGGACACCGAGCTTCATCCGTTCTACGAGATCTATCCCGAGAAGTTCTCCAACAAGACCAACGGCATCACCTTCCGCCGCTGGATCCATGGGGCCAACCCCGCGCTCGCCAGCCTGCTCGACGATGTAATCGGCACCGACTGGCGCAGCACCGGCGATCTGAGCAAACTCGCCAAGTTCGCCGACGACAAGGACGTTCTTGAGCGCCTGGCCGCCACCAAGGTCGAGGCCAAGGCCATCATGCGCCAGTTCATGGCGCTCGAGCAGGGCGTGACCATTCCCTCCAACGCCATCATCGACGTCCAGGTCAAGCGCATCCACGAGTACAAGCGCCAGCAGATGCTCGCGCTCTACATCATCTGGAAGTACCTCGATATCAAGAACGGCAACAGGCCTAAGCACCCCGTCACCATCATCTTTGGCGGCAAGGCGGCGCCTGCCTACACTATCGCGCAGGACATCATCCATCTGATCCTGACGCTGTCGCAGTGGATTGCAAACGACCCCGACGTGGCTCCTTACCTGCAGGTTGTCATGATCGAGAACTACAACGTCACCGCCGCCGAGCGCGTGATCCCCGCCGCTGACATCTCCGAGCAGATCAGCCTGGCCTCCAAGGAGGCGAGCGGCACCTCCAACATGAAGTTCATGCTCAACGGCGCCCTAACCCTGTGCACGCTCGACGGTGCCAACGTGGAGATTGCCGAGCTCGTGGGCGACGAGAACATCTATACCTTTGGTGCCTCGTCCAAACAGGTCGAGCAGCTCTACGCCGACGGCACCTACAACGCCGGTGCGCTCTACCGCAAGCCCGGAATTAAACTGCTGGTGGACTTCATCACCAACCCGGCCTTTATGGCAACCGGCAACGCCGAGCGCCTGCAGCGCCTGCACGACGACATTAAGGGCAAGGACTGGTTTATGGCCCTGCTCGACATTGAGGAGTACATCCAGACCAAGGAGCGCGTGCTGGCCGACTACGAGGATCAGGACGCCTGGATGCGCAAGGCGCTCATCAATATCGCCAACGCCGGCACCTTCTCGTCCGACCGTACGATCTCCCAGTACAACGACGAGATCTGGCACCTGAGCTAGCTCATTCCCCTTACCCATCCTCTTGAGAAACGGAGTCGTGGCAACACGGCTCCGTTTTTTGTGCCCGCACGTTACCCTGTGATCCGACTCGGCCAAACAATCTCGATCCGTAGCAATTACTCAACCAAAACGGTCCCAGCCGTTACAGATTGAGACATACCGGCCCCTCCCCTTGGGTTTATCTCAATCTGTAACATCTAGCAGGTGTAATTCGCCTTTGGTGTTACAGATTTAGATGAAATGGTTGGCACAGCGGAACCGTCTCGATCTGTAACATCTAACGTCCGAAATCGGCCCTATCCGTTACAGATCGAGACAAACGACCGGTCAGACAGTCCCAACACAAAGAAAGGCTCCCCTCTCGCCCAGTGTGAACTGCCTCCCATTTCTTGGACATGAGAAATGGGAGGCTTTTTATGCGTGTCG
>URNQ01000184.1 GCA_900549245.1 uncultured Collinsella sp. | reverse complement strand
GGCCCGAAAGAAAGGTAGGAGGCCATGACGAAAGGTCTGCACGTGCCTTCCGAGATCGGCAAGCTCAGGAAGGTCTGCCTGCACCGTCCCGGCGACGAGCTCCTCAACCTGCCGCCCGACGAGCTCGAGCGACTCCTGTTCGACGACGTCCCGTTCCTGGAGGTCGCACAGCAGGAGCACGACACCTTCGCCCAGATCCTGAGGGACCAGGGCGTGGAGGTCCTCTACCTCGAGAACCTCGTCGCCGAGGTGTTCGACCAGGTCCCCGGCGCCCGCGCCGAGTTCACCGACCAGTACATCGCCGAGGCCGGCATCCGCGGCCAGCACATGCCGCAGATCGTCCGCGAGAAGCTGGACTCCATCGAGGACAACCTCGAGTTCGTCAAGAAGACCATGGCCGGCATGACCAAGGCCGAGATCGACATGCCCCTCACGGCGTCCACGACCCTCGACTCCCTGGTCAACTCCGAGTCCGAGTCCGACCTGATCATCGACCCGATGCCCAACCTCTACTTCACCCGCGACCCGTTCGCGGTCGTCGGCGAGGGCGTCAACCTCAACCGCATGTACTCGGTCACCCGCAACCGCGAGACCCTGTACGGCAAGTACGTCTTCAAGTACCACCCCGACTACAAGGACGTCTCCCTGTACTTCCGCCGCGACTGCCAGTTCCACACCGAGGGCGGCGACGTGCTGAACATCAACGAGAAGACCCTCGCCGTCGGCATCTCCCAGCGCACCCAGGCCGCAGCCATCGACGTCATGGCCCAGAACATCTTCTGGAACTCCGACTCCAAGGTCGAACGCATCCTGGCCTTCGACATCCCGGTCTCGCGCGCCTTCATGCACCTCGACACGGTCTTCACCCAGATCGACGTCGATAAGTTCACGATCCACCCCGCCATCATGGGCACCCTGCGCGTCTACGAGCTGACCGCCGGCAAGAACCCGGGCGACGTGAACATCCGCCTGATCGAGGACACCCTCGAGCACGTCCTGGAGGACGCCACCGGCGTCGACCAGGTCAAGCTGATCCCCTGCGGCGGCGGCGACCCGATCGCGGCCTCCCGCGAGCAGTGGAACGACGGCTCCAACACCCTGTGCGTCGAGCCCGGCAAGATCTGCGTCTACGCCCGCAACACCGTCACCAACGACGTGCTGTACAAGGAGGGCCTGGACCTTCTCGTCGTGCCCTCCGCCGAGCTCTCCCGCGGCCGCGGCGGCCCGCGCTGCATGAGCATGCCCTTCTGGCGCGAGGACCTCTAAGTCTTTCCGTTTCCGGTGCGGTCCCCCTACAACCGCACCGGTTTCGCCCGTCAAACGGGCACCGCTACTATTTACGTAATTCATTTTTTCGAAAGGATTTGAACCATGGGTGTTAACCTCTCCGGCCGTAGCTTCCTCAAGCTCCTCGACCTCACCACCGAGGAGATCGAGTACCTGCTCAAGCTCTCCAAGAACTTCAAGGACATGAAGCGCGCTGGCGTTCCGCACCGTTATCTCGAGGGCAAGAACATCGTTCTGCTCTTCCAGAAGACCTCCACTCGTACCCGCTGCGCCTTCGAGGTCGGCGGTATGGATCTTGGCATGGGCGTCACCTACCTCGATCCCGGTTCGTCCCAGATGGGCAAGAAGGAGTCCATCGAGGACACCGCCCGCGTTCTCGGCCGCATGTATGACGGCATCGAGTTCCGTGGCTTTGCCCAGGACGACGTCGAGGAGCTCGCTGCTAAGTCTGGCGTGCCCGTATGGAATGGCCTGACCACTGAGTGGCATCCCACCCAGATGCTCGCCGACATCCTGACCGTCCAGGAGAACTTCAATTACGACATCAAGGGCAAGACCCTCGTCTTCATGGGCGACTGCAAGAACAACGTCGCTCGCTCCCTCATGGTCGTCTGCTCCAAGCTCGGCATGAACTTCGTGGCCTGCGGCCCCGAGGAGTGCATGCCCGCTGACGACGTCATCGAGGCCTGCAAGCCCATCGCCGAGGCCAACGGCTGCACCATCAAGCTGACCACCGACGTCAAGGACGGCGTCACCGGTGCCGACGTTATCTACACCGACGTGTGGGTCTCCATGGGCGAGCCTGACGAGGTCTGGGCCGAGCGTATCGCTCAGCTCACCCCGTATCGTGTTACCTCCGAGGTCATGGCTATGGCCAACCCGGGTGCCATCTTCCTGCACTGCCTGCCCAGCTTCCACGACACCAACACCACCATTGGCGCCGAGAAGTGCGAGCAGTTCGGCATCACCGAGCAGGAGGTCACCGACGAGGTCTTCGAGAGCCCCGCTTCCAAGGTCTTCGACGAGGCCGAGAACCGCATGCACACCATCAAGGCTGTCATGTACGCCACGCTCAAGTAAGAGCATCTAGCATCTCGCTCGGGGTGTATTGCTGCACACCCCGAGCGGTTTTATCTGGTAATAATCTCGCATCAAGCGGCAGGCACGGCACGGAAGAGCCGCTTCGGGCGAGATCAGTAAATGATTTATGAAGGGGGGATGAGAACTATGACTGAGACCGCTAAGAAAAAGCGCGGTATGCCTTCATCGTTCACCATTCTTCTTGCTCTGCTGGCAATTGTCGCAGTGATTACCGTTATCGTCTCCGGCACGTCCGGCGGCGCGGTTACTGCCGCCCGTCTGAGCGATTTCTGCACCGCCCCGATCCTGGGCTTCGCTGACGCTCTGCCCGTCTGCCTCTTCGTTATGATCCTGGGCGGCTTCCTCGGCATGATGACCGAGACCGGCGCCCTGGACAACGGCATCGCCGTTCTGGTGCAGAAGCTTAAGGGCAACGAGATCATGCTCATTCCCGTGCTGATGCTCATCTTCTCCCTCGGTGGTACCACCTATGGTATGTGCGAGGAGACCGTTCCCTTCTACGCCCTGCTCGCTGCTACCATGATGGCCGCTGGCTTCGACCCTATGGTCGGCGCCGCTACCGTCCTGCTCGGCGCGGGCTCCGGCTGCCTCGGCTCCACGGTTAACCCGTTCGCCGTCGGCGCTGCCGTCGACGCTCTGACCGGCGTTGACATTGCCGTGAATCAGTCCATCATCATCGGCCTCGGTGCCGTCCTGTGGATTGTCACTACTGCCATGTCCATCGTCTTCGTGATGAACTATGCCAAGAAGGTCAAGGCTGATAAGGGTTCCACCATCCTGTCGATGCAGGAGCTCAAGGACGCCGAAGAGGCTCACGGCAAGGCTGCTTCCGAGGTTCACAAGGAGGTCAAGCTCACCGGTCGTCAGAAGGGTGTTCTGATCGCCTTCGCCTTCACCTTCGTCGTCATGATCGTCGGCTTCATCCCGCTGGCAGACCTCAACGAGGGCGTCGCCAACTTCTTTGACGCTGGCGCTGTCTACGATGCCGACGGTAACACCGTCGTCCAGGGCTGGTCTGCCCTGATCACCGGCCTGCCCATTGGTCAGTGGTACTTCGACGAGGCTTCCACCTGGTTCTTCCTCATGGCTATTCTGATCGGTATCATCGGTGGCCTGTCCGAGAAGCAGATCGTCAACACCTTCATCACCGGTGCTGCCGACATGATGTCCGTTGTTCTCGTCATCGCCCTCGCCCGTGGTATCTCCGTCCTCATGGCTAACACCGGCCTCGACGTCTACGTCCTCGACGCTGCCGCCAATGCTCTGGCTGGCCTGTCCGGCGTGATCTTCGCTCCCATGAGCTTCCTGGTCTACTTCGGCCTGTCCTTCCTGATCCCCTCGACCTCTGGTATGGCTACCGTCTCCATGCCCATCATGGGACCGCTGGCTGTTAAGCTCGGCTTCTCGCCTGAGGTCATGGTCATGATCTTCTCCGCCGCCATCGGTGTCGTGAACCTGTTCACCCCGACCTCCGGCGCCATCATGGGCGGTCTCGCCCTGGCCAAGATCGAGTGGACGACCTGGCTCAAGTTTGCCCTTAAGCTCATCGTCGCGCTCTCCGTCGTCTGCGCCATCATCCTGACCGTCGCCTGCGTGTTGATCTAAGTACCCCACGGGTACCCCACGGAAACCTTGACGATCCTGTAAAGGATCACCTGGTCATCGTCTGTCCGGTGGGGTCAACCCACCGGTAGACTCCT
>URNQ01000183.1 GCA_900549245.1 uncultured Collinsella sp. | reverse complement strand
ATGACGTCCATGCCCATGTCGTTGGCGCTGCCGTGACCCTGCTGGTCCTCGCGCACCGCCTCGATGGCACTCACGTACGTGTTGGCGGCAGACATCGCGGTCACGCAGGTCACACCGCGTCGCACTGCCTCGGTGCGCAGCAGATAGCCGTCGCCGCGCGAGCCCGGACCGTACGGCGTGTTGATGATCACCGCGATCTTGCCTTCGGCGATGAGGTCGCCGATGTTGGGGCGCTCGCCGTCGTGCGGGCCGCTAATCTTCTCCACGATCTCGCACGTCACGTTGCCTCCACGCAGCACGCGCGCCGTACCCTCGGTGGAGCAGATGTCAAAGCCCAGGTAACGCAGGATACGCGCGACCGAAAGGATGTGGCGCTTGTCGCGGTCGCACACGCTGATGAATACCTTGCCGGCGCTCGGGTCGGGCAGCTTGTAGTCGATCGCCAGCTGCGTCTTGGCGTATGCCTCGGGATAGCTCTTGGCGATGCCCATGACCTCGCCCGTCGACTTCATCTCGGGCCCCAGGATGACGTCGGCGCCCGGGAAACGACCCCAGGGCATAACGGCTTCCTTCATGCAGAACCAGTCCAGCTGACGTTCGTCGCTCGGCAGGCCCAAGCTCGCGATGGAATCGCCTGCCATGATGCGCGCCGCGCATTTGGCCAGCGGCACACCGGTGGCCTTGGAGATAAACGGCACGGTACGGCTGGCGCGCGGGTTGGCCTCGATCACGTAGACGGTCTCGCCCTTGATGGCATACTGCACGTTAACCAAGCCGCGGACTCCCAGCGCCATCGCGATGCGGCGCGTGGTCTCGCGGAGCTTCGCCTGCAGGCTCTCGCTAAGGCTGAACGGCGGGATGCAGGTCGCGGAGTCGCCGGAGTGAATACCGGCTTCCTCGATATGCTCCAGGATGCCGCCGATGTATACCTCTTCGCCATCGCACAGGGCGTCGACATCGGACTCGATTGCGCCCTCCAGGAAGCGGTCCAGATACACCGGGTAGTCGGGGCTGATGCGCGCAGCCTCTGCCATGTAATCGCGCAGATGCTCGGCATCGTAGGCGATCATCATGCCGCGGCCGCCCAGCACGTAGCTCGGACGCACCAGCAGCGGGTAGCCGATGTGCGCGGCCACGGCCTCGGCCTCCTCAAACGAGGTGGCCTGACCCGCCGGCGGGTACATAATGCCCAGTTTGTCGAGCAGGGCGGCAAAGCGCTCGCGGTCCTCGGCAAAATCGATGGCGTCGGGCTTGGTACCCATAATGTTGACGCCGCTCTCCTCGAGCATGCGCGCCAGCTTAAGCGGGGTCTGGCCGCCGAGCGTCACCACGACGCCGTCGGGGCGCTCGACATCGATAACGTCCATGACGTCCTCGTAGGTGAGCGGCTCAAAGTACAGACGGTCGGACGTGTCATAGTCGGTCGAGACGGTCTCGGGGTTGCAGTTGACCATGATAGTCTCGAAGCCGCGGGCCGCCAGCGCGTAGCTCGCATGCACGCAGCAGTAGTCAAACTCGATACCCTGGCCAATACGGTTGGGGCCGGCGCCCAGGATCATCGCCTTGGGCTTGTCCGCCGGCGTGGTCTCGTCGGGAGCCACGCACTTCTTGGCATCCGGGCTCGTGCGGTAGATGTTCTCGTACGTCTTGTAGTGGTACTCCGTGGCGCTCGAGAACTCGGCCGCGCAGGTATCGACCGTCTTCATGCTGGGAACCACGCCCAGGCCCTTGCGATAGGCGCGCACAAAGCGCTCGTCCGAGCCGGTCAGCGCGGCAATCTCGGCGTCGCTCGTGCCGTACTGCTTGAGCAGGCGCATCGCGTCGGCGTCGATATCCTCCACACGCAGGCCGCGGATGCTCTCCTGGACCTGCACCATGTCGTTGATACGGTTGAGGTACCACGGATCGATACCGCAGATGGCATGGATACGGGCGATGTCCCAGCCACGGCGCAGGGCCTCGACCACAAAGAAGATGCGGTGCTCGGTCGGGGTTGCCACGGCCTGAGCGAGCTCGTCGTCGCTCAGCTTGTCGGCACCCTCCTTGCCACCGGCGCAGATGCCCTGGTGACCGTCCTCCAGCGAGCGCATGGCCTTGCCGAAGGCCTCCTCAAAGGTGCGGCCGATCGCCATGATCTCGCCCACGGCCTTCATGCGCGTGGTGAGCGTGGGATCGGTGCCCTTGAACTTCTCGAAGGCAAAGCGCGGCACCTTGACCACGCAGTAGTCAATCGTGGGCTCAAAGCAGGCGGGCGTTGCCTTGGTGATATCGTTGACGATCTCGTCGAGCGTGTAGCCCACGGCCAGGCGAGCGGCGGCCTTGGCGATGGGGAAGCCCGTGGCCTTGGAGGCCAGTGCGGACGAACGGCTCACGCGCGGGTTCATCTCGATGACGATCAGGCGGCCGGTCTGGGGGTTCACGGCAAACTGCACGTTGGAGCCGCCGGTCTCGACGCCGATCTTCTCCAGAATGGCGAGCGACGCGACACGCATGCGCTGATACTCAAGGTCGGAGAGGGTCTGCGCTGGCGCCACGGTGATGGAGTCGCCGGTGTGCACGCCCATGGGGTCGAGGTTCTCGATGGAGCACACGATGATGCCGTTGCCGGCGTGGTCGCGCATGACCTCCATCTCATACTCTTTCCAACCCTCGATGGACTCCTCGACCAGCACCTCATGGGCAGGCGAGAGCTCAAGGCCCTGGCTCACGATGGAGACGAGCTCCTCGTGGGTATGCGCGATGCCGCCGCCGGCGCCACCGAGGGTAAAGCTCGGGCGCAGTACGCAGGGATATCCCACGCGCTCGGCGATAGCCTCGGCGTCGGCCACGCTGTAGGCATAGCCCGAGCGCGCGACCTCCAGGCCGATCTCGGCCATGGCCTCGTTAAAGAGTTTGCGGTCCTCGCCGCGCTCGATAGCGGCCAGGTCGCAGCCGATCATCTCGACGCCGTACTTGTCGAGCGTGCCGTCCTTTGCCAGCTCGACGGCGGCGTTCAGACCGGTCTGGCCGCCCAGCGTGGGCAGCAGCGCGTCCGGGCGCTCTTTCTTGATCACGCGCTCGATAAACTCGGCGGTGATAGGCTCAACATAGGTGCGGTCGGCCAAGCCCGGGTCGGTCATGATGGTCGCCGGATTGGAGTTGACCAGGATGACCTCAAAGCCATCCTCCTTGAGCACCTTGCAGGCCTGGGCGCCGGAGTAGTCGAACTCGCAGGCCTGGCCAATAACGATGGGGCCCGAACCAATAACGAGGATGCGCTTGATGTCAGTACGTTTAGGCATGTTAGTTCTCCTCGGTCGCAGCGTTCTCGGACTCGGCGAAATTCCAGCCGGCGAGGCGGTCCTTCGCGGTGTCGATGTCCAGGTAGTTCTCCTCGCCGTCCATGAGTCGCGTAAAGGCGGTAAAGAGATAGTGGGCATCGGTGGGGCCGGGCGAAGCCTCGGGGTGGTACTGGACCGAGAAACACGGGGCGTCGAGCAGCTGGATGCCCTCGGCGGTGCCGTCGTTGAGGTTCACATGTGTCAGGCGAATGCGACCAAAGCGCTCGTTCATCACGACCGGCGCGACGCCGCGACGCACCCAGGCGCGCAGGTCGCCATCGGCCGCATGCTCGGTTTCGCCGCCGGAAAGCTCCGGAATCAGTTTGCCCAGACTGGGGAACAGCAGGCCAAAGCCGTGGTTTTGCGCGGTGATCTCCACGCGACGGCTCACCAGATTCATAACCGGCTGGTTACCGCCACGGTGACCGAATTTAAGCTTTTCCATTTGGGCGCCGCAGGCCAAGCTGATCATCTGGTGACCCAGGCAAATACCAAAGACCGGCACCTTGCCGATCAGCTGCTGCACCTGCTCGTAGGTCTCCACCACGGCATCGGGGTCGCCGGGGCCGTTGGACAAAAAGACGCCATCAGGATTCATGTCGAGCACCTGCTGGGCGGGCGTATCCCACGGCACGACGGTGAGGTCGCAGCCGGCACGGACCAGGCCCTCCAGAATACCGCGCTTCACACCGCAGTCGTAGGCGACCACTTTGTGACGGGCAGGAGCGGCAGCCGCAAGCGCAAAGCCATGCGTGGCAGGCAGGTCGGCGGCCACAAACTCGT
>URNQ01000182.1 GCA_900549245.1 uncultured Collinsella sp. | reverse complement strand
TTGCGTGACGGCGCCCCCCAATGGACCAGGTTGCGATACCGCCATAAATCTACTGCCGTAACGCATCCCGCAAACATCTGAACAAAAACGGTCAAGGTCTCTGCCCAAAACCAAAGCATCTCGACGCCATAAATTCGAAGCGGTACCGTCCTCGGACGGACATCGCACCCAACCGAACGTTGTCGAAATCGCGCCCGAATCAATTGCACGCGTAAGCTCCGCCTCAAGTGCCGCCGGCAGAGCGCACACCGCAAACAAGCCACACATCTCCGCCAATACCAAAAGAAGCTGAAGATCCGTCAGATGCCGCGACATGATGAATGCCGTCAGTAGAGGAGACGTAACCAAAAATCCATGCTCCGTTTCCAGCACGGATTCCCTGGGGAGCTCACCAAGGAACAGCCGCTGCCTAATGCTGGCAGGGCTAGTCCGTTTGTTTCTCGTCCGAACCAATGTATACAACGGAAAACCGAGCGCAACCGCAGCCGTCGGGTTACGGGCGAGTTCATATCGCTGCCGGTCTTCTTCCGGCCGTGGAAGCGGCGGACACAAAGCGCGGACCTGAGGGGGCAAACGCCAGTACCTAAAAGCCGATATGTCACAAAGTAGATCCTTCATAGGCACAGGAAAACACGAATTTCAACCCAGTCAGTCACGTATTGGCGCGAACGCACCAAAAATGGCGCCGAACGGACTGCCAAGTTTTCAACAGCACTCCCCAACTGGCCAAAAGCTTGCCGAGAGCTGGACGAAGCCCTGTTGAAAACCCCTTTTTTTCTCATGCAGGAGCTTTGCGCGGCAAGTGAGTAGACTTTTTTGAACATCCCGAGCAGGCCGGTCATCCTGCTTTTCAAAACCGCAGGTAGATAGCTTGTTACAAAACTGCCTGGTCGCCAAAGTGCTAAAAGTCTACTCACTTAGGTTGCAGAGTGCCCCCCCATTAGCTGCAATTCCAAGCTAGTTAGCACTTTTGGACTCAGATCGTCATACTGAACAAGAATTTGAGTTGAGTTTTCAGGGACAGATGCGCCATCGGCACACCAAAAACAGTCACCAATATCGATAAAAGGGATGCTCGAGCGCGTGAGGGCCCGTGCAAAAGTGCTTCCGCCCGTTCCACGCTCCGCAACCACGATACAGTAAAGGCCCGCGTCTGCATGCTCGATCGAGACTTCCCCTGCCGGAAACGCCTTCCGCACAAGCGCCGCCAGGCCATCGCGCGCCTCGCGAGCGCGCACGCGCACGCGGTTCACATGTCGCTCGTAATCACCCGATTCCAGCAAACGAGCCAAAGCGACCTGGTCAACAGAGCTAACCGACGAGGCGTAAAAACCAAGGTTGCGCCTAAACCGCTCCATTAGCTCATCGGGCAACACCATGTACGCTAGACGCAACGCCGATGACAGGCTCTTCGAAAACGTGTTGGTGTAAATAACCGACTGGGCGGCATCGATCGATGCGAGCGCAGGAATCGGCTTGCCAGCAAGGCGAAACTCACAATCAAAGTCATCTTCGATGAGATACCGACCTGGTCGCTCGGTGGCCCAGCTCAGAAGCGCATAGCGACGCGCAATGCTCGTCACAAGGCCGGTCGGATACTGATGGGACGGCATCAGGTGAAGGACATCGGTCCCGCTTTTCTGCAGAGTGCTCAAGTCCACGCCCTCATCATCCAACGGGATATGTCGAACTTGGCAGCCCATAGCCTGATAGATACGCGTCAGACGCAAATAGCCCGGATCCTCAACCGCATACACCTTGTCCGCGCCAAGCAACTGAACCAACATGGTATCGAGCAGCTGGGCGCCCGCACCGATAACGATGTTGTTGGGGTCGACATTCATACCCCTTGTCCCGTGCAGATGGTGAGCAATTGCGCGTCGCAGCCGAGCAGTGCCCTGCGCCGGTGCGGGCGAAAAGATTTCGCGCTCGTCTTCGGATGCCAGCGTCGCCCGTAGCGCGCTTTGCCAAAGCCGCGCCGCCTCCAAAGCAGAAGGAGAAAGCGCATCGAATCGCTCGACCTGTCCGTTGACATCATGCACGCTGGGGCCCACAGAGACGGCATCTCGGTCGATGCCCTCCGCAGCCGAAGCCAAAACCGGTGCATCCGGAAGCTCGCAAGCGTAGTAGCCACGACGTGGTATTGAGCAAATATAGCCCTCAGCGAGTAACTGGCTATATGCATTCTCGATGGTAATAACACTGATTCCCAGATGACTGGCAAAGGCGCGCTTAGACGGCAAATGCTCCCCCGCCACAATGCGTCCAGCTACGATATCATCTCGAATTTGCTGGTAAACATACTCATAGAGCGATGCTTCGCCGCGTTTTTCCAAATTGTAGTCAAGCATGAGCCTATCACCTGACCTTATTAAGTCATTCAATCTGGTATTAGTCTGACCTTGTAATTATCTCGAAAACTGAGTATTTTGTCATACCCAGCTCCCCGATAGGATGTTCCGTCAAGCAATGCACATGCCAACCAAGGGAGCAACCATGGCAGAACAGAACAGCAAGGCCGACCGCGTCAAACTCAATCGCGAGCTCGCGCAGATGCTCAAGGGCGGCGTCATCATGGACGTTACCACGCCCGAGCAGGCACGCATCGCCGAGGAGGCAGGCGCCTGCGCCGTCATGGCCCTCGAGCGCATCCCGGCCGACATCCGTGCCGCAGGCGGCGTCTCGCGCATGAGCGACCCCAAGATGATCAAGGGCATCCAGGAGGCCGTCTCCATCCCCGTCATGGCCAAGTGCCGCATCGGTCACATCGTCGAGGCGCAGGTCCTGCAGGCCATCGAGATCGACTACATCGATGAGTCCGAGGTTCTCTCCCCTGCCGATGACGTCTATCACATCGACAAGACCCAGTTTGACGTGCCGTTTGTCTGCGGCGCCCGTGATCTGGGCGAGGCGCTGCGCCGTGTTGCCGAAGGCGCCACGATGATTCGCACCAAGGGTGAGCCGGGTACGGGCGACGTCGTTCAGGCCGTGCGTCACATGCGCAAGATCCAAAAGCAGATCCGTGACGTTGTTGCCCTGCGCAACGACGAGCTCTTTGAGGCAGCCAAGCAACTGCAGGTTCCGGTCGAGCTGGTGCGCGAGGTCCATGCCACGGGTAAGCTTCCCGTCGTGAACTTTGCCGCCGGCGGCGTAGCGACCCCCGCCGACGCCGCGCTAATGATGCAGCTGGGCGCCGAAGGCGTGTTTGTCGGCTCGGGCATCTTTAAGAGCGGCGACCCCGCCAAGCGCGCAGCCGCCATCGTCAAGGCCGTGGCAAACTTCACCGATGCCAAGCTCATTGCCGAGCTTTCAGAGGACCTGGGCGAGGCCATGGTGGGCATCAACGCCGACGAGATCGAGATTATCATGGAAGAGCGCGGGCGCTAGTCCAGCAGAAAGGATCGCACATGAGCGATTATGCAGACCAAACGGTCGCCGTGCTGGCGGTCCAAGGCGCATTTGCCGAGCACGAGGCAAGACTATCCGAGCTGGGCGCGCGCTGTATTGAGCTGAGGCAGGCGGCTGATTTAAAGCAGGACTTTGACCGTCTGGTACTTCCCGGCGGCGAGTCTACCGTTCAAGGGAAGCTGCTAGATGAGTTGGGCATGCTCGAGGAGCTTCGCACCCGCATTGTTGAAGGCATGCCCGTCCTGGGCACCTGCGCCGGCCTGATTCTGCTGGCTCACGACCTTGCCGCCCATGACGATAAGGGCACGCCGCGCCTGGCAACCATGGATGTGCTCGTTGAGCGCAATGCCTACGGCAGGCAGCTCGGCAGTTTTCGAACCAAGGGGCAGGTAGCTGGCATCGATGGTGAAGTGCCGCTGACGTTTATCCGCGCGCCCCGCATCGTCGAGGTCCACGGCGACGCAAAGGCCTTCGCCAACGCCGACGGCCGTATCGTCGCCGCGCGCCAGGGCAACCAGCTCGGCGTAACCTTCCACCCCGAACTCGACGAAGACACCCGCCTCCACGAACTGTTCCTACAAATGTAGGCAGAACAGAAACGAGAGTGGATAATCTCCCACTTTGAGCCTGAATGCGAGCCCAAACTGGGAGATTATCCACTCTCATGCTATGTAGTCGTTGGGGACGTTCTTGAATGACTAGTCAAACAAGAACGTCCCC
>URNQ01000181.1 GCA_900549245.1 uncultured Collinsella sp. | reverse complement strand
TGATCGAGATTGGTCTCCGCCCCCCCCGGGGTAGCCAAGCCGGAAGACCCCAAGCCCGACGAGACCAAGCCCGCAGAAAGCAAGCCCGCGGAGTCCAAGCAGAACCCCAAGCCTGAGGGCTCAAAGCCGACCAAGGCCGTTGCGACTTCAATCACGAAAGCCAAGACTACCGGCGTGCTCGCGGCAACCGGCGACACCTCGGGTGCGGCCATCGTGGCAACCGTCCTTGCGGGAACAGCCGCTATCGCCGTGGGCGCCGTGGTGAGCCGCAAGCACTCATAGACGCCTCTGCGCACATGGCAGCTCCCGCGAAGGCCCCGAGTCCCAGCACCGTTTAACAACGCCACCGCCGAGCTCCCCTCCGGCGGTGGCGTTTCCTGTTTGCGCCCGCACGACGCGCGCGCGAATGTTCTTGATGCTGTCCAACCGGCATACGCTGGCGTGCGACAATTGGGGCTGCCGATATCACAACACTGAGAGAAGCAGACCATGGAAGCGCATCAAAAGCAGATAACCGTTCATTCGGAGCATACGGAAAGCGCACCTGTCATTTACCTCCCCGTGGTCATGGGCGACGGTAGTGATGTTTATGACCGCTGCCGAGAGCTCGGCTGTCCGCCATTCACCCTCGTCGCCATTGGCGGGCTCGATTGGAATCGCGAGCTGAGCCCCTGGGCATGCGACGGGACCGTACGCGATGCCGAGCCTTTCGGCGGCCAAGCTGCCGGTTTTCTTGATGAGTTGCTGAACCGGATAATCCCAAAGGTCGAATTATCGCTCCCACAGCCACCTGCTTGGCGTGGCATTGCCGGTTATTCGCTGGCGGGTCTCTTTTCGCTTTGGGCCCTCTGGCAAACCGATGCCTTTGACCGCGCCGCAAGCGCATCGGGGTCCCTGTGGTTTCCTGGCTTTATCGACTATGCTCACGAGCACGCGATGGCAGTTACACCCGACGCCGTCTACCTGTCGCTCGGCAAAAAGGAGACCAAGACACCCAACCGCATGATGCGGCATGTACTCGACGACACACGCGCGATGGAAGCGTCGCTCGTCGAGCGCGGCATTCCAACAACGCTGGAGCTCAACCCCGGCAACCACTTTGCCCAAACCGATCTGCGCATGGCCCGCGGCATCCACTGGATACTGACGCATTAAAAATGACGCCCGCGCGTACGCATGGGCGCCATTTTTTGATTCAGCTGGACGCAGCTGTTACTCAGCAGCCTCCTCAAGCTCGGAGACATCAAACTCAAAGTCGTTACCCGGCAGGATGGCGTTGAGCACGATACCAACCAGCGAGCCCACGGCAAGACCGGAAAGCGAAATCGTCACGCCGCCCAACTCCAGCACGATGGCGCCGGCGGTGCTGTACGCAATGCCGAGCGAAAGCACGAGCACCAGGGCGGCCACCAGCACGTTGCGGTTGTTTTGGAAATCGACCTGGTTCTCGATGAGGTTGCGGACGCCCACAGCGCTGATCATGCCGTAGAGCACGAGCGACACGCCGCCGATTACACACGCCAGCATGGCGGCGATGACCGCGGCGAACTTGGGGCAGAACGAAAGCACGATGGCGCAGCACGCGGCAATGCGAATCACGCGCGGGTCGAACACGCGCGTCAGGGCGAGCACGCCGGTGTTCTCGCCATAGGTGGTGTTGGCCGGAGCGCCAAAGAGCGAAGCCAGGATCGTGGCAAGGCCGTCGCCGAGCAGCGTGCGATGCAGGCCGGGATCGGCGATGTAGTTACGCTCGCAAGTGGAGCCGATAGCCGAGATATCACCGATATGCTCGATCATGGTCGCAAATGCCAGCGGCATGATGGTGATAATGGCCGTCGTGGCAAGACCGCTATCGAACTGCGGCCCAAAGAGCGCAAACACGGTGTTGTCCCACACGATGGGAAGACCGACCCACGGCGCGGCGGCAACGCCCGAAAAATCGACCTCGCCGAGCGCGGCGGCAACGGCATAGCTCGCCACAACGCCCAGCAAAATCGGCACGATCTTGACCATGCCGCGACCCCAAATGTTGCAGATCACGATCACGGCCACGGCAATAACAGCCACAAGCCAGTTGGTCTGGCAGTTGGCAATAGCGGAGCTTGCCAGAATCAGACCGATGGAAATGACAATGGGGCCAGTCACTACCGGCGGGAAGAAGCGCATAACGCGCTTGGCACCAAACGCGCGGAAGAGCGCCGCCAGCACCGGATAGAGCAGACCGGCGCAGGCTACGCCCAGGCAGGCGTAGGGCAAAAGCTCGGCCTCGCCGTTGGGCGCGATTGCGGCATAACCGGCAATAAAGGCAAACGATGAGCCCAAAAATGCCGGCACCTTACCGCGCGACAGGAAGTGGAACAGCAGCGTGCCCAAGCCGGCAAACAAAAGCGTTGCCGAAACCGAGAGACCAGTGAGCACGGGCACCAGTACCGTGGCACCAAACATGGCAAACATGTGCTGTAGACCGAGCAGGAACATGCGCGGGCGGCCGAGCGACGATGCGTCGTAGATGGCATCGGTGACGGCAGGCGTCGAAGACTGGGGCATGGATGTCCTTTCGAATGGAAGGGCGATCGGGCATATCGGATAACCTGCCCGAACGATACGATCCGAACCATTGTACGCGATACGCCATGTCTCGCACGCGCCGTCACCTGCAACCGGTAGCGTTACTTCCAAACGCGCTCGGCAATGCGCTTGACCAGCGCGATCTTTGCCCATTGCTCGTCCTCGGTCAGCTTGTTGCCAATCTCGCAGCTGGCAAAGCCGCACTGAGGCGACAGATACAGGTTCTCGAGCGGAACATACTTTGCAGCCTCGCGGATACGCTCGACGATAACATCCTCGTTCTCGAGCTCTGCCGCCTTGGTGGTCACCAGACCCAACACAACCTTCTTGCCGGGGGCAACGTACTTGAGCGGCTCAAAACCGCCGGCGCGCGGCGTATCGAACTCCAGATAGAACGCATCGACGTCCTCATGCGCAAACAGGTACGGCGCGATGGGGTCGTAGCCGCCCTCAAAAGCGTAGGTGGAGTGGTAGTTGCCGCGGCATACATGCGTATTGATGACCAGGTCGTCGGGCTTCCCCTCGATGGCGGCGTTGTTGAGCGCCACGCCCAGCTCGGACACCTTTTGCAGGTCGACCGGGCTCATACCAGTCTTTGCCACAAAGTCGGTATCGCAATAGATGCCCCAGGTGCAGTCATCAAACTGGATGTTGCGGCAGCCCGCGGCATACAGGTCGGCAATCACGGTGCGGTATGCTGCGGCGATGGCATCGGCAAGTTCCTCATCGGTCTTATAGACAGCGCGCAGGCTCTCCTGCTGGCCGTCGCAGCGATCGAGCGTGACCTCAGAGAACGTCTGGATAGGCGCCGGGATGGTCTGGCGTGCAACGTGGCCCTCGTCCTCAAGTGCCTTGACAAACTTAAAGTGTTCGACGAAGGGGTGGTTCTCGCCGCTGATGGGGCCGGTCACCACGGCGGTATCGGCCGTGGTCTCCTCGTCGTGGAACATATAGCCCGTACGCGAGGTACGGCGCTCAATGCCGATGAGCCCCCACATAAAGTCGAGGTGCCAGTAACTGCGGCGAAACTCGCCATCGGTGATGACCTGCAGGCCGGCGGCCTTTTGCTTGTCCACCAGGTCGCGAATAGCCTCATCCTCGACGGCCTTAAGCCCCTCGGCATCAAGCGCGCCTGCCGCATAGGCAGCGCGGGCGTCCTTTACGGCCTGCGGACGAAGAAAGCTGCCGACGATATCGGCGCGAAACGGCGCGTTCAGCGTGGTTAAAACACTCATAGATGTCTCCCTTGCAATTGATTGCTTTATCGAGAGAGAGTATGAGCGCTCTTACCGTCATCGTAAAATATGCGTTTGTATTGGTTTGATATAGGAAACTTCTATATGCACACCAACGGGCCGCCGCGCCAAACTATCCCATATTCGCCAGTGCAAATAGCCATTTTCGTGCCCATATGGCACTAGCAGCTCTGCCCTATCGACCATACGCTTAGTGGTGACCGCACAAGGCCACGCGAGAGATAGGAGCGACCATGACCACGTTCACGACCCCCACGCGCCGCACCGATCGCACTACAGGACTCCATTACGCCGAGACCCCCGTGCGCCAGCGCACCGTTCTCACCTGTGGCAGGGGGGGGCGCCGGGCCCCGTCATTGGCAA
>URNQ01000180.1 GCA_900549245.1 uncultured Collinsella sp. | reverse complement strand
TTCGAAGCGGCCGGGCTTGGATTCGAGTTCGGCGAGCTGGGTCGGGGCGACCGTGTTGGTGGCCTGCTCGAGCACACGCATAGCCTCAAAATCATCCTCGGGAACGTCGAGGCCCAGGGCGTCGCAGCAGGCGCGCGGGAACTTGTAGGGGCTTGCGGTCGAAAGCAGCACGCGGGCCTTGGCACCCTCGGCGGGAGCGACTTTTTCAAAGACGTGATAGCCGCAAGCGGTGTGTGGGTCGATCACGTAGCCGTTCGCATCCCAGCAGCTCTTGATGGCAGTGCGGACCTCGTCCTCGCTGGCCCAACCGCAGCCAAAGACGCTCTGAATCTTTGCCAGCAGGTCGGCGGGAACCTCGTAGCGACCAGTCTGTGCCAGCTGCTCCATAAGGCCGGCAACGAGCTCGCAGTCGCCATTGGACAGGAAGTACAGCATGCGCTCCAGGTTGGAGCTAATAAGGATGTCCATCGACGGCGAGATGGTCGTGAAGAACGGGCGGTTACGGTCGTAAACGCCGGTGGTCAGGAAGTCGGCAAGCACGTTGTTCTTGTCGCTCGCCACGACGAGCTTGGCGACGGGCAGACCCATGCGCTTGGCGTAGTAGCCGGCCAAGATATCGCCAAAGTTGCCGGTCGGTACGCAGAACTCCACGGCGTCGCCGGCCTCGATGGCGCCGGCGCGCAGCAGCTGCGCATAGGCGGCAAAGTAGTAGACGACCTGCGGTACCAGGCGGCCGACGTTGATGGAGTTGGCGCTCGAAAGCACCGTGCCGGCGGCCTCCAAGCGCTCGGCAAGCTCCTTATCGGCAAAGATGCGCTTGACGGCACTCTGGGCGTCGTCGAAGTTGCCGCGGATGCCGCAGACGGCGACGTTATCGCCCTCCTGCGTGGACATCTGCAGGTTCTGGACGCGGCTGACCTTGCCCTCGGGATAAAAGACGGTGATGCCCGTGCCCGGGGCGTCGGCAAAGCCGGCGAGTGCGGCCTTGCCGGTGTCGCCCGACGTGGCGGTGACGATCATGATGCGCTCGGCGCCGCCGTCCTTGGCAGAGGTGCGGGCCATCAGACGGGGGAGCATCTGCAGGGCGACGTCCTTAAAGGCGCTCGTGGGGCCGCCAAAGAGCTCCATCACATAGGTTTGCGGGGCGTCGGCGCCCGGTGCGGCGTCGAGTTTGACGAGCGGCGTGACCTCTTCGCTCGCGAACGTGCCGCGGTATGCCTCATTCACACAGGCCGAAATTTCTTCGGTCGTGTAATCATTCAGTAACATTCCCAACACATCTTGAGCGATTTCAAAGTACGATTTATCTGCAAGCGAGCTGATATCGACCTGCTGGGTGCCGAGCTCGTCCGAGACAAACAAACCCCCGTCGGGAGCGATGCCGGTACGGATTGCCACCTTACTTGAGCACGATAAAGTGCGTCCTCGTGTACTATGATAAGTTCCCATATAACACTGCTCCTCGGATGCCTTGGTCCCAATCGGTGAAACCATGGTATCAGAGCGCGCAAAATAGGTTCGCAGAGGCTTTTTAGAAAGGTAACCTCCAGCCCATGATTAAGATTGCCAAGTTTGGCGGCTCGTCGGTCGCCGACGCCGAACACTTTAAGAAGATCAAGGCCATCGTCGATGCCGATCCGGCCCGCCGTTTTGTGGTGGTTTCTGCCTGCGGTCGCCGTTTTAAGGGCGACACCAAGGTGACCGACCTGCTCTACTTGGTTAACGCACACGTTAAGTACCACGTGTCGTGCGAGGAACTGCTCGAGGACATCGGCCAGCGCTATTTTGATATCGCTGACGAGCTGGGGCTCACCTATCCCATCCGCGAAGAGTTTGCGGCCTTTGCCGAGCGTGCTCGCTCCGGTGGCTACTCCACCGAGGAGCTCGTAAGCCGCGGCGAGTACTTCACCGCTCGCCTGATGGCCGAGTACCTGGGCCTACCGTTCCTGGACGCCGCGACAGTTGTGGCGTTCCATCACGACGGTACGCTCAGCATGAACCGCACCTCCGAGCTGGTGCAGGAGTACGGTCAGCAGGGCGGCTTTGTTATGCCTGGTTTCTACGGTGCGACGCGTGAGGGCCAGATCAAGCTGCTCGATCGTGGCGGCGGCGATATTTCCGGCTCGATTCTGGCCAAGTGTCTGGGCGCCGATCTGTACGAGAACTGGACCGACGTTTCGGGCTTCTATTCTGCCGATCCTCGCATTGTGCCCGAGGCTCAGCCCATCGCCCGCGTTACCTACGAGGAGCTGCGCGAGCTTTCGTACATGGGCGCGAGCGTCCTGCACGAGGAGGCCGTGTTCCCCGTACGCGAGGCGGGCATTCCGCTGGTCATCAAGAACACCAACGCGCCGCAGGACCCCGGCACCATCATTAGCGAGACGGCTGACGAGGGCGCGGCTGAGCCCATCATTACCGGCGTGACCGGCAAGCGCGGCTTTGTCGCCATCAACGTTGCCCGCGACCGTACCAAGCCCCGCGTTGGCTTTATGCGCCGCGCGCTTTCGGTCTTCGAGCGCTATGACGTCTCCGTCGAGCACATGCCCACCGGTGTGGACCGCTTTGGCGCCGTGGTGCAGGAAGAGGACGTGCGCGATTCGCTGTACTCGCTCGTGGGCGACATTCAGCAGGAGGTCGAGCCGCTCGAGATCGAGGTCGTCGAGGGTCTGGCGCTTATCGCGACCGTCGGCCGTAACCTGCGCGGCCGCGCAGGTATCTCGGGCCACCTGTTTGGCATGCTTGGCCAGGCGGGCGTGAGCGTGCGCATGATTTCACAGAGCTGTGACGAGATCAACATCATCATCGGTGTCGAGGAGAAGGACTTTGACCTGGCGATCCAGACCATTTACCGTGCCTTCTCCGACGAGAACGGCATTGTGAAGGTCTCTGACTTGGAGGCTCCTGCGCCGGTCGATCCCGCCCTGGCAGCCCTCCACAAGTAGTTACCATCCCGGTAGATTTTTAGGATGTCCCAAAAATCTACTGTCGGGCGTTTCGTTTCGGTTTCGTTTCGACGGGGCGGGTTTTGTATTCGCCCCGTTCTTGTATAAACTGGGCAAGAATATCCGGCCTGCTTGGCGTGCGGGCGATAGCCACAACCTTTAAAGGGGGAAGCATGAAACAGTACACGGTTGCTATTTTGGGCGCGACGGGAGCCGTGGGCACCCAGATGCTCGAGTGCCTCAACGAGCAGGAGTTTCCGGTCGGTAAGCTCAAGCTGCTGGCGAGCGCACGCTCTGCGGGCAAGACCGTCGAGTTCCGCGGCGAGCAGGTTGTGATTGAGGAGGCTTGCCCCGAGGCCTTTGAGGGCTGCGACATCGTACTCGGCGCTGCCGGCGACGATATCGCCAAGGAACTGCTGCCCGAGGCCGTCAAGCGCGGCGCCGTTGTGGTCGACAACAGCCACGCCTTCCGCATGGATCCCGAGGTGCCGCTGGTCGTGCCCGAGATCAATGCCGATGACATCAAGTGGCATCATGGCCTTATTGCCAACCCCAACTGCGCGACCATCATCGGCTTGGTTCCCACCTGGCCGCTGCATCAGCTTGCTGGCGTGAAGCGTATGATCGTGTCCACGTATCAGGCAGCTTCGGGCGCCGGCGCTCCCGGTATGGCCGAGCTTGAGGCTCAGCTGGCCGCCCTGGGCCGCGGCGAGGAGATTCCCGAGCCGCGCGCGTTTGCCGCCCAGCTGGCGAGCAACCTGATTCCGCAGATCGGCGGTGTCAAGGAGGAAGGCTTTACCTCCGAGGAGATGAAGCTGCAAAACGAGGGCCGCAAGATCATGCATCTGCCCGAGCTGCGCGTGAACTGCACCTGCGTGCGCGTGCCCGTGCTGCGTTCGCACTCCGAGAGCATTACGCTCGAGTTTGAGCGCGACATTACGGTCGAGGAGGCTCGTGCCGCGCTGGCTGCCGCTCCGGGCGTGAAGCTGGTTGACGACATGAGCGCCGAGGATGCGCACGACCGCTTCCCCATGCCGATGGATACGTCCGACCAGGACCTGATCTGGGTCGGTCGCGTGCGCCGCGACATCTCGAACCCTGAGGCCGCGCGCGGCATCACCTTCTGGTGCTGCGGCGACCAAATCCGTAAGGGCGCGGCAACCAACGCCGTCCAGATCGCTAAGCTGCTCTGCGAGTAGTGTGACCTATCCGGCGGGGGCCGGGCTTGGTTTTCAGAACGTCCTCGACCATGTGTGGCGCCTTGTCCTGCTCCTTCGGAGCC
>URNQ01000179.1 GCA_900549245.1 uncultured Collinsella sp. | reverse complement strand
CGACACGCATAAAAAGCCTCCCATTTCTCATGTCCAAGAAATGGGAGGCAGTTCATATCGATCCAGTCGAGCCTTTTGCTTCCCATTGCGAACCCTTCAAAACCACAGTACACAAGATGAAAAAAGCCCGGACCACCAAGCGTCCGGGCTCAATAAACGATGGTGCTCCATGGCGGATTCGAACCGTCGACCTTGGGATTAGAAGTCCCCTGCTCTATCCAACTGAGCTAATGGAGCAAATAACCGCACGCCCAAGCAGGCGCAAGCCTGTCAGGCGCAAATAATTATAACCTAGTTGAACTGCTCGCGGTACGCCTTGCAGACCTCATCGACCGGGCCGTCCATGCGAAGGTCGCCCTTCTCGATCCAAACGGCACGCTGGCAGATGCGCTCAACCTGCTCCATGGAGTGCGAAACGAACAGAACCGTAACGTCACCGCTCTGGATAAAGTGCTGGATGCGGGCCTCGCACTTCTGCTGGAAGAACACGTCACCGACGGACAGCGTCTCGTCAACGATCAGAATATCGGGCTCGGTAATCGTCGCGATTGCAAAGGCAATACGCGCCACCATGCCCGAGGAGAAGTTCTTGAGCGGCATGTCGACAAAGTTCTGAAGCTCAGCGAACTCAATAATGCCGTCAAAGTTGGCATCGATGAACTCCTTGGTATAGCCGAGTAGGGCGCCGTTCAGATAGATGTTCTCGCGGGCGGTCAGCTCGGGGTCAAAGCCGGCACCAAGCTCAATCAGCGGCGCGATGTTACCGTGCACCTTAACGCTGCCCTCACTGGGCTCAAGCACGCCAGCGATGATCTTGAGCATCGTAGACTTGCCGGAACCATTGGTGCCGACCAGACCCACGACCTCGCCACGATGAATATCGAACGAGATATGCTTGAGCGCCCTAAACTCCTCAAAGAACAACTCGTGCTTGGCAAGCTTAATGAAGTACTCCTTGAGGTTGGTCAGCGACTCGGACGCCATGTTAAAGATCATGGTGACGTCGTCGACCTCGACAGCCAGAGGCTGCTCGCTGTAATCAACAACAGATTCAGTCATCACAGCACTCCTTAGATGTAGAGGATAAATTTACGCTCGGACTTATGGAACACGGTGTAGCCAATAACAAGCGCAAGGACCGCCCAAGCGACGCACATACCAAACGTCATAAGCGAGGGCGTAGTCTGGAACAGGAAGATATCACGCATAAACTGCAGGTAGTTGTACATGGGGTTCGCATACACCAAGATCCGAACGATATGCGGCATCTGAGCAATGAAGTCGGTCGTCCAGAAAATAGGCGTGATGTAAGTCCAAGCCGTAATGACAACGCTCCACAGATGCATAACGTCGCGGAAGAAGACCGTAAGGGCCGAGAGCATCATGCCCAGACCCATGCAGAAGCACATAAGCAGCAGCAGGCAGACCGGCAGCAGAATCAGATGCCAAGAAGGCATAACGCGGAACCACAGCATAACGATGGCAACGGCGACCAGCGAGAAGGCAAAGTTAACCAGCGAGAAGAGCACCTTCTGTACTGGGAAGACCCAGCGGTGCACCTTAACCTTCTTGAGCAGCGGGGCAGCACCCACGATCGACGTCAGGGCCTGGTTCGTGGACTCGGACATGACGGCAAAGGTGACGTTACCAACGATTAAGTACAGCGGGTACATCTCGGGCGTAATTGAGCCGTTGCGGCCCTGGGCAAAAATTGTCGAGAACACGATGGCCATGACGATCATCATCAGCAGCGGGTTGAGCACCGACCATGCGACGCCCAGAACGCTACGGCGATACTTGATCTTAAAATCCTTGGTAACGAGCTGACGAAGGATAAACGCGTCCTTCTCAAATTCGTTCTTAGCAAACGTCGCAGGCAGACTGCGAGTTTCTTGTTGCTTTGTCTGATCCGACACGGATGCAACTCCTTTACTCGTAATCGTTGACAAACGAACAGTATAGACCCGACGGCCATGCAAACGATTCGCGCAACAAAACTGGAGAACTAACCCACATCTTAGGATGCCATGCCCAAACGGCTATACTTTCATGAATTGAATGATTAAGGAGCATTAAGTGAATTCTGAATCCATCGCCGTCATCATCCCCTGCTACAACGAAGCCCTCACGATCGGCAAAGTCATCGACGACTTTCACCGCAAGCTTCCGCAAGCGACGGTCTATGTCTATGACAACAACTCGTCGGACAATACCTCACGCATCGCCACCGAGCACGGCGCCACGGTCCGCTTTGAGCCCCGTCAGGGAAAGGGCAACGTGTGCCGCCAGATGTTTCGCGATATCGACGCCGATTGCTACCTGATGGTCGACGGCGACGACACCTACCCCGCCGAGGCGGCCAAGGCCCTCTGCGAGCCTATTCTCAACGGCGCGGCCGATATGACCGTAGGCGACCGCCTTTCCAACGGCACCTACGCCGAGGAAAACAAGCGTGCTTTCCACGGCTTTGGCAACAATCTGGTCCGCGCCATGATCAAGTGGATCTATGGCTACAGCTTCGATGATGTCATGACCGGCTACCGCGCCATGAGCCGCCCGTTCGTTAAAACCTTCCCTGTGCTTTCCGAGGGCTTCCAGATCGAAACCGAGCTCTCGATCCACGCCGTCGACCACCGCTGGCGCATCAAAGATGTGCCCATCGAGTACCGCGACCGTCCGGAAGGCTCCGAGTCCAAGCTCAATACCGTGAGCGACGGCATTAAAGTCGTCGCGATGATCGGCACGCTGTTCAAGGACTACCGCCCGCTGAAGTTCTTCAGCCTCGTCGCGCTTCTGTTTGCGGTGATCGGCCTCGCCCTGGGCATGCCCATCGTTGTCGAGTATTTCCACACCGGCCTGGTCCCGCGCTTCCCCACCGCCATGCTCGCCGCGTCGTTTATGTTCCTGTGCGGCCTGAGCCTTGCAACCGGATTCATCCTGGATTCTGTAGCAAAGGTCGAAAAAAAGCAGTGGGAGGTCAACGTATATAGCAAGTACGCCTACGACGACCAGCCCGGCCACCCTACTTCCAAGCCAAGCGAGAGGTAAACCACCATGCCGCTCATCTCCGTCGTCGTACCGAGTTACAACGAGCAGGAATCACTTCCGATCTTTCTCAAAGAGCTCGATGGCGTCGTTCGCATCATGACCCGGCAAGACCCCGGCATTTCCTTTGAAGCCGTCCTCATCGACGATGGCTCGGCAGACAAAACGCTCGCCGTCATGAAGGCAGAAGCTGCGGCGGCGCATCCATACGCCATCCGCTGGCACTCTTTCTCGCGCAACTTTGGCAAGGAGGCGGCACTACTCGCCGGACTCCAGCACGCAAAGGGCGACTATGTCGCCACCATGGATGCCGACATGCAGGACCCGCCCTCGCTCCTGCCGCAGATGTACGAGATCTTGCAAACCGAAGACTACGACAACGTCGCCACACGTAGGACCACCCGCGAAGGCGAGCCTCCCATCAGGTCGTTCGCGCCCGTATGTTCTACAAGATCATCAACCGCATTTCCAAGGCCGACATCGTCGACGGAGCACGCGATTTTAGGCTCATGAAGCGACCTATGGTCAACGCCATCATCTCCATGGGCGAATACAACCGATTCTCCAAAGGCATTTACGGCTGGGTGGGCTTCAAAACCAAATGGCTCCCCTACGTAAACGTCAACCGCGTGGCCGGCGAGACCAAATGGAGCTTTTGGTCGCTGCTCCTCTATTCCATCGACGGCATCGTCGCGTTTTCCACGGCGCCGCTCTCCCTCGCCGCCCTCACAGGTATCGTCTTCTGCCTCATCGCTATTCTGGGATTCGTCGTCATCCTAGTAAAGACGCTTGTCTGGGGCGACCCCGTCGGCGGATGGCCGTCGCTCGCCTGCCTCATAACACTGTTTGGCGGCATGCAGCTTCTGTGCTTAGGAATCATAGGTGAATACTTGGCAAAAGCCTACTTGGAAACCAAGCGACGTCCCATCTATATCATTCGAGAATCCAACGAGGAATCTGATGACACGGCCCAATAACAGCACGCTCAAGAATGTGGCGTTCTACGCCGCCTGCTTCGCATTTTCCGTCGCACTCTTTGTCGCACTTGCAGTGGCAGGGCATGTCTACCCCTTTGGCGACAACTCGTTTCTCACCAACGATCTCAAATACCAATACATCGACTTCTTTGCTTGGTTCCGGCGCGTCCTTTTAGGCGAGGCAAGCCTTCGCTATTCCTTCTCGCAAGGACTCGGCATGAACACATGGGGGCTCTATAGCTACTACCT
>URNQ01000178.1 GCA_900549245.1 uncultured Collinsella sp. | reverse complement strand
CCGATCGGCTGGCTCGGCGGCTTTATCGCCGGCCTTAAGATGAGCTTTGGCGAGTCCGTCGGTCCGTGGCGCAAGCACGACGAGGTCTTTAACGTCAACAAGGCTCATCGCGCCGCCGCCGACGCGGGCGACGCCGAGGAGCGCCGCCGCGCACGTCGCAATGGCGCGGCCGACCGACAGCTCATCTCGGTCACCGATGACAGCAAGGGTGCTGGCAAGCACGCTAAGAAATAGTAAGAAGAGGTAACTATGGCAGAAAACAAAGACGAACAGCTCACCGACGAGGAACTGGCACAGCTCCAGCTGGCAGAGGAGAACGAGAACGCCGTCGATCGCCTGGTCCAGGAGCTCGGCTGCCCCACGCGCCGCATCCGCCAGTTTGCCGCCCGCGTGCTGCACCTGCTTGCCGAGCGCGATCCGCAGCGCGTCGTGCCCTGCGTGCCCGCGTTGATCGAGGCGCTCGACCGCCCCGAGGCGCAGACCCGCTGGGAGGCCCTCGATGCCCTGACGGCGCTCGCCACCACCTGCCCCGAGCAGCTGGGCGATGCCTTTGAGGGCGCCGAGACCGCACTGTTCGACGAGATCTCCTCCACGCTGCGCTATGCCGCCTTCCGCCTGCTGTGCGTGTGGGGTGCCACGAGCGTCGAGCGCTCGCGCGAAGCTTGGCCCATCCTGGACGAGGCCATCCAGTGCTACCACGGCGACCTTGAGTATCGCGACATGCTCGGTTGCCTGTACGAGTTTTGCCAGGGCGAGATCGACGCCGAGGTTGCCGAGAAGCTTGCGCTGCGCCTTAAGTTCGATGCCGAGAACGGTAAGGGCAGCTATCTCAAGGCCCGTTCGAGCGAGATTTGCGAAATGCTTGTTAAACGTTTTGGCCTTGATCTCTCCAAAAAGAAGAAGCGTGCTAGCGTTAAAAAATCTGACGACGCCGAAGACGAGGAGTAACAGATTATGGCGCACGATGTAGTCCTGATTCCCGGTGACGGTATCGGTCCCGAGATTACGCAGGCCATGCGCCGCGTGGTCGAGGCCACCGGTGTCCAGATCAACTGGAACGTCCAGGAGGCCGGTGCCGGCGTCATGGACGAGTTTGGCACGCCGCTGCCCCAGCACGTCCTCGATGCGGTCGCCGAGACCAAGGTTGCCATCAAGGGCCCCATCACCACGCCGGTCGGCACGGGCTTCCGCAGCGTTAACGTCGCCCTGCGCAAGCACTTCGACCTGTACGCCTGCGTGCGCCCCTGCCTGTCGCAGCCGGGCGACGGCTCGCGCTTCCGCGACGTCGACCTGGTTATCGTGCGCGAGAACACCGAGGACCTCTACGCCGGCATCGAGTTCGATGAGGGCGCTGCCGAGGTCGAGGAGCTCTCGCAGCTTGTCGAGCGTTCGGGCCAAAAGACCTTCGCCGCCGATTCCGCGATCTCGATCAAGCCGATCTCCATCGCCAAGAGCCGCCGCATTGTGGAGTATGCCTTTGAGTATGCCCGCCGCTGCGGCCGCAAAAAGGTGACGGCCGTGCATAAGGCCAACATCATGAAGGCGACCGACGGCCTGTTCCTGCGCGTAGCGCGCGAGGTGGCCTCCAACTATCCCGATATCGAGTTCAACGACAAGATCGTCGACGCCACCTGCATGGGCCTGGTCCAGAACCCCAACGACTTCGATGTCTTGGTGCTGCCCAACCTGTACGGCGACATCGTGAGCGACCTGTGCGCCGGCCTGGTTGGTGGCCTGGGTATGGCTCCGGGTTCCAACATCGGTGCCGATTGCGCCATCTTTGAGGCAACGCACGGCTCCGCGCCCGATATCGCCGGTCAGGATATCGCCAACCCCACGGCCGAGATCCTCTCTGCTGCGATGATGCTCGATCACCTGGGCGAGAACGATGCTGCCAATCGCATTCGTACCGCCGTCTCCGCCACGCTCGACGAGGGCGAGCAGGTTACCGGTGACGTGCGTCGTGCCCAGACCGGCTCCGTTGAGGGCGCTGTGGGCACGCAGGCCTTTGCCGATGCCGTTATCGCGCACCTGGCCTAAGGTATGCACGCTGCAAACGCCTAAATAGTACTTAAGTGTTTGCGTATAACCTAAGAATCAATACGCCCGGCGCTCTGTCGGGCGTATTCTATTGAGGACTATGTTTCCTAACAAGGAGTAACTGATATGGGTCTGATTCAAAAGAAGGACGAGAAGGACGAGATCGACGGCATCCAGATCATCGAGCGCGGCGAAGGCCCCGACGGTGATGAGGACGAGAAGATCGATCTGGTCGCCGGCACGTCTGCCGAGCATATTGCTGCCGGTACGACGGCCGAGGAGGAGGACGCCCGTCTGGAGGCTCAGATTGCCGCGGATGCCGCTGACGAGAATTTGATGCCCGAGGCCCAGGATGAGGACGAAGCTGACGCTGACGCGGATGACCGCATATCCAAGCACAAGAAGACGATGATTGCCGCCTTCGTGGTTGCCGTCGTTATCGCTTCCGTGGTCGGCTTCTTTATTGGCAATGGCGGCTTTGGCGGCAAGGGTGTCGGCTCGTCGACCCTGACCGAGGACCAGCTCGATTCGACCGTGGCAAGCTATAGCTACAACGGCAAGAAGAGCGACATCACCGCGCGCGAGGCCATCGAGAGCCAGTACAGCCTCGATACCGTCAAGGATAGCGACGGCAACTACACCGCTCCTTCTGCCGACGTCATCCTGTCCTACGTGCGCAACAAGATTCTGCTCGATGCTGCCGAGGACGAGGGCATTACCGTCTCTTCTAAGGAAATGAAGAAGTACGCCGAGGATTCCATCGGCACCTCCGACTACAAGACCATGGCCACGCAGTATGGCGTGTCCAAGGACCAGGCCAAGCAGATCGTCCGCCAGTCCGCGACGCTGCAGAAGCTCTACAAGAAGAAGGTGGGCGATAGCTCCGCAAGCATGCCAACCGCCCCGACCGAGCCTTCTGACGGCAACGAGGAGACCGCGAGCAAGGATTACGCCGACTACATCATCAACCTTGCCGGCGACGAGTGGGATAGCGAGAAGGGCACCTGGAAGGACGCCGATGGCACCTACGCTAAGGCGTTCGCCGACGATGCCTTTACGGCCGATAGCGCGACCTATAAGCAGGCCATGACTGCCTATTACACCGCCTACCAGCAGTACTCTTCGCAGGCTTCGAGCGCCAGCTCCAAGTGGACCGAGTATGCTAACGGTCTCTACGCCAAGGCCAACATCAGCATCTACGGCCTGTTTGCGTAAAGAGTCGCACGGCTCATCGAGCATCTAGCCGATTGACAGCAGAAAGCCCGCCAGCACGGAAGTTGAACTGCGTCCCAAATCTTGGACGCCCTAAATAGCGACTAGGCCGCGAGGGCCTGATTCCGGAACTCCTCCGGGGTCAGGCCCTTCAATCTTACCTGCCTCCGGCTCGTGTTCCAGTGGACTATGTATTCCTCTAGGTCGCGTTTGAAATCCTCGAACGTCTTCCACTCGCGGCCCCGGTAGAACTCGTCCTTGACGTGGCCGAAGAGCTGCTCGGTGGCGGCATTGTCGATGCAGTTCGCCTTCCTGGACATGCTCTGGACGATGCCGGCGGCCTCGAGCCTGGATGTGTATGAGGCGTGCTGGTACTGCCAGCCCCGGTCCGAGTGCATGGTCGGGGCGGCGCCCTCGGGGATCTTGGGCAGCAGCTCGTCGAGCATCCTCGCCTGCTGGGCCATGTCGGGCGTGGTCGATATGTCGCTCGCCACGATCTCCTTGGTGCAGAAGTCCAGCGTCGGGGCCCAGTAGGCCTTGCCGCCCGCCACCTTGAACTCGGTGACGTCCGTTCCCAGCTTCCGCCACGGGGCCTCGGCGTTGAAATCCCTCGCGATCACGTTCTCGAACGTCCTGCCGACGACGCCCCTGTACGAGTTGTACCTGTGGTAGGCCGTCTCGCGTCTGATGCCACAGCGAATCCCCATCTCGCGCATCATCTTGAGCACGGTCTTGTCGGCTATCACGGCCCCCTCTTCCGCCCTGAGGCACATCGCTATCTGCCGGTGCCCGCAGCCGTTGGCGGTGCGCGAGAAGATCTCGGCGGCCGCCTCCCGGAGCTCGGGGCGCGTGGGCCTCTGCGGGTGCGCGAGGGCGTAGTAGTAGGTCGACCTCTTGAGCTCGGCGCATGCGAGCAGGTGCCCGAGCGCGTGCCCCTCGGCGCGCAGGGCCGCGACCGCTTCGGCCTTCGCCCTGGTCAGAGCCCGTCCCTCTCGACCAGGGCGCGTAATTTTTTTAGGTAGGCCACCTCGGCCTC
>URNQ01000177.1 GCA_900549245.1 uncultured Collinsella sp. | reverse complement strand
TGGCAAAAGGCGGCCCCCGCCCCTCCCCCGGCGGCGCCAGCCTCCGCAGGCGACGTGCCGACAATCGAGCACCAGCACAGCGATGTTTCCCGTGAAACCATGGCACCGTTGCCGACCGCCGCTGCGACGTCAACGAACGCACCCGTCACGCACATGCCCATCGCTCATGACGCAGCGGCGGGCGCGGATTCGGGCATTGCAATCAAGAACACGCTCTCGGCCGATGATTTTCGTCGCATGATGAACCAGATGAAGGGCGGAGCGCCGACTAAGTCCACGCAAGCCGCGACCCCCGCTTCACCCATGCCGGCACCGACCGTGCCGGCCGAGCAGAATACGGATGGAGCCCCACTCGCCGCGAACTCAAAATTTACCTTTGAGAACTTTGTCTACGGCCCCGAGAACAGCCATGCCTATCGCTCGGCACTCAAGTTTGCCGCCCTCGCGGACGAGCGCGGCACGTGCACATCACTGTTCATCTACGGCAAATCGGGCCTGGGCAAGACGCACCTGCTGCTTGCCATCAAAAACGAGCTCGCCGAGAAGTCGCCCGAGATCAAGGTCAAGTATGCCAACTCCCAGGCATATCTGGACGACCTGATGACCGAGTTCGACCGCCAAAAGAAGAGCAACGCCCCTATCATGCAGGCATACCACGGCGTGGACGTGCTCATCATCGATGACATCCAAAACATCATCGGCAAGCGCGCGAGCGTGGACTACTTTTTCCAGCTCATGGACGAGTTCATCCGCAACAACAAGAAGGTCGTCATCGCGGCAGACCGCGCCCCCAAGGACCTGAGCATGGACGAGCGTCTGACCAGCCGCTTCAACGCCGGCATGCTCTGCCTGGTCGCAGAGCCCAGCTACGAGAACACCATCGTCGCCGCTCCCGAGGCAGGCGACGACTCGCTGCTGGCGGCCTATGGGGGCGACAGCGGGCACCTGACCGACGACCACTTTAAACACATGGCCGAGGTCTCGGGCACCAACATCCGCGAACTCGAGAGCTTTTGCGAGCGCTGCGCCGACGAGGCGGGCGACCGCGAGCGCGAGGGCGGGGAGCTCACCTTTGACGATATCGACGCCATCGCCAGCCAGTACTTCGACACATCGGCCAAAAAGATCAACGTCCAGACGGTTCAGTCCGTCATCGAAGAGCAGTACGGCGTGACGCACGAGGAGCTCATCGGTCCGCGTCGCAACGCAAATATCGCCAAAGCACGCCATATTGCCATCTATCTGGCCATCGAGATGTGCGAGATGACGACCACGGCGGTGGGCGCCGAATTTGGCAACCGCAACCACTCGACCGTCAGCACGAGCTACAAAAAGGTCCAGAAGATGATCCAGGAAGACCGCACCGTCACCGAAGACCTCAAGTCGCTGCGCGATAAAATTACACTGCGCTCGTAGGGAAATAGAGACACCTGTTGAAAACTTGTCGAAACCACGGGCATAAGGTGTCTAAAACCCAACCCGCGGTGATGAAAAGTTTTGCGCAGGTTTTGAACGTGGAAAACCACCCCTGTTGCACACAGGTTGCTGTCGATTCTCTTTCTGGTTCTGACCTGCGTCTTTGGGAGTAATCAACAGTTTCGTCAGTGCTATTACTATTATTAAGATATTTATATCTATAGAAAGGTATTAAAAGATGAAGTTCACCGTCAGCCAGAGCTCGCTTACACAAGCCATCGGCGTCGTTATGAAGGGTGTCGCTTCGGCATCCACCCTCCCCATCCTGTCGGGCGTGCTCGTTAAGGCCCAAGACGGCATCTTGGAATTCCAGACCTCTAACTACACCATCTCGATCCGTCATCGCATCGCGGCGCATGTCGAAGAAGAGGGCGAGATGGTTATTCCCTGTAAGATGCTCTCCAATATTACCAAGACCCTCCCCGATGCCCCGGTCACCTTTGAGCTGTCCGAGCGCCAGGTGCTGATTGGTTGCGAGAAGAGCTCTTTCCGCCTGAACACGCTCGATGCCAATGACTTCCCCGAGTTTCCGGCCTATGCCATCGAGAGTGCCGTGGAGCTGCCGACCGATGTCTTGTCCGAAATGGTCGGCCGCGTGTGGCGCGTCACCTCGACCGACAAGGCTCGCCCCATCCTGGGCGGCGTGCACATGAAGGTCGAGAACAACACCGTACGCCTGGTAGCGACCGATTCCTTCCGCTTGGCCGTGTGCGATACGCAGGTCGAGACCTCGACCCTCGAGGGCTCCTTTGAGCTCAACGTTCCGGCTGACGCCTTTAACGACGCGCTGAACATCATGGCCAGCCAAGCGACCATCATGATCGGGGCTACCGACACCCAGGTCGTCTTCGAGGCCGGCAACACCACCTACGTGTCGCGTCGCATCGAGGGCGTGTACCCCAACTACAAGCAGCTCATCCCCGATTCGTGCGTGACGAGCGTCAAGATCGACGTCGCCGCCTTTAACGCCGCCCTCAAGCGCGTGGCCGTTATCGCGAGCGCCAACCCCGCCGTCAAGTTCGAGATCGATGTCGAGAACGGGCAGATGGGCCTGTCCTCCATTTCCAATGACCAGGACCTTGCGCAGGAGACGATCGATGTCGAGGCCGAGGGCGAGTCGGGTACCATCGCCTTCAACTACCACTACATCTTCGGCTGCCTCAATGCCCTGTCCAAGGAGAAGGAGATCACGCTGGAGCTCAAGAGCTACTCGCAGGCGGGCATCTTTAAGTCCTACGACAAGATCAACTACCTGTACCTGGTCATGCCGGTCCGCATCTAGCGCTGCGCCATGACCATGTTCGCCCGCGATCTTTCCGTCGCGCACTACCGCAGCTTCGATAGCTATCACCTTGCCCTGGACGAGGGCGTGACGATACTTGCGGGACCCAACGCGGCGGGAAAGACCAATCTCATAGAGGCGCTGCAGCTGCTGACGAGCGGCGCCTCGTTTAGGCATCCGACCGCAGCCGAGCTCGTCCATGACGGCGTGGGCTCGTGCAAGATCGAGCTGAGGCTCGAGGGCGACGGCCGCGTGCTTGATATGGGATTGAGCGCGGAGGACGGTAAGCGCTCGTTTAGCCGCAACGGCAAGAGATGCTCTGCCGCCGGTGTGCGCGGGGTTCTTCCGAGCGTGCTGTTTTGCCCCGACCATCTGGACATGGTTAAGCGTGGCGCCAGTGTGCGCCGCGCCGCCCTCGATGACTTTGGCATGCAACTGAGCGCACGCTATGCCGATCTTGCGAGCACCTATGGGCGCTGCGTGACCCAGCGTAACGCCTTGCTCAAGGAGACCTGGTGCTGCCGCGAGATGCTCGGCGCGTGGAACGATTCGATTGCCCGCGCGGGCTCGGCCCTGCTCGTGCACCGGTTGGCTCTGCTCGACCGGCTGGCGGGCCATGTGCACACTGCCTACGGGCAAGTAGCGTCAGGTGAGGCCGCCAACGTGACCTATGCGTCCACGCTGGGGGCTTTGCCCCAGGTCGAGGATCGCGAAGAGCTGAAGGGTTGGGCGTACGAGCGCATGCTGGCCGCCCTTGACGAGCATGCCGACGAGGAAATTCGCCGCGGCGTGACGTTGGTGGGACCGCATCGCGACGAGATTGAGTTTACCGTGGCGGGTCGCTCCGCCCGTTCATTTGCCAGCCAAGGACAGCAGCGCACGCTGGTGCTGTCCTGGAAGGTGGCCGAGGTTGCCGTGGCTCGCGATGTCCTGGGCACCGCCCCACTGCTGCTTTTGGACGACGTGATGAGCGAGCTCGACGGCGAGCGTCGCGGCGCTTTCCTGCGGCTGATTGGCGATGATATCCAGACGGTCATAACTACGACCAACCTGGGGTACTTTACCGATGACCTGCTTGATCGAGCCAAGGTGGTGAGCATGGGTGAGACGTGCTAATTACGAGCGCGAGAGCGAGACAGTCGCCTTCAGCGGGTTTTTGAACGCAGAGCGCCAGCGCATCCTGGCGGCCGCAACGCCTAAGCGCCGTGCGCAGATGGAGGCCGCCGAGGAGTCGCGCACGGTCTATCGCGCATGGAACGCGGTGTGCTCGGGCACGCGCGAGGGGCGGCATGTGACGGGACTGCGCTACCTGCCCGAGTCCAATGAGCTGCTGGTGTATCTCGACTCGCCCTCGTGGACGCAGGAAATGACGTTGTTGCGCGAGATCATCCGCGCGCGCATGGAGCGCGCCGGTGCGCATGTGGACGGTCTGGTGTTCAAAACCACCGCGCCCGGTCACACGCCGCCCGCCGCCAAGGAGCGCCTGCGCCCGGCGACGACCGAGCGCCCGCCGGCCCCGCACGCCGACCTAAGTGAGGCCGAGTGCACCGAGATCGA
>URNQ01000176.1 GCA_900549245.1 uncultured Collinsella sp. | reverse complement strand
GACGAAAAGCGCACGCGCGTGACCGAGCTCGAGGCCAAAAGCGTGGCCCCCGGCTTTTGGGATGACGCCGACGCCGCCCGTGCCACCATGGAGGAAATCGCGCGCACCAAGGAAGATATCGCTGCCGTGGACAACGCGCGCGGCGAGCTTTCCGATGCCCGCGCCGCGCTGGAGCTTGCCGAGGAGATGGGGGATGACCCCGATGCCGCCGCCCTTCGCGAGGAGGCTACAGCCACGGCTGAGCGCCTGGCCCGTGCCATCGATGAGCTTGAGCTTTCGAGCTGGTTTACCGGTGAGTTCGATCACGGCGATGCCATTGTGACCATCAAGCCCGGACAGGGTGGTCTGGAGGCCCAGGACTGGACCTTCATGCTTTTTAAGATGTACATGAAGTACTGCCAGCGTCGCGGCTGGAAGGTCACGATTAACGACTGCCCCGCTGCTGAGGTCATCGGCATCGACCGCGCGACCTTTACCGTCGAGGGCAAGGACGCATTTGGCATGCTGCGCGCCGAGGCCGGCGTCCACCGCTTGGTGCGCATTAGCCCCACCGACGACAAGAAACGCCGCCAGACCACGTTCGCCGGCGTCGAGGTCATCCCCGTGCTACCCGATGATATCGATATCGAGATCAGCCCCGATGACATCCGCGTGGACGTGTACCACGCGAGCGGCCCGGGCGGTCAGGGCGTGAACACCACCGACTCCGCCGTGCGTGTGACGCATTTTCCCAGCGGCATTGTGGTCACCTGCCAAAACGAGCGCAGCCAGATCCAGAACAAGGCCGCGTGCATGCAGATCCTCAAGGCTCGCCTGTACGAGATTGAGCTCGAGAAGCGCGCCGAGGCCCTGGATGAGATTCGCGGACCCAAAACCACGATTGGTTTTGGCAACCAGATCCGCAGCTACGTGCTCTACCCGTATCAGATGGTTAAGGACCTACGCACGGGCGTTGAGACCAGCAATGTCGAGGCCGTTCTTGACGATGGCGACCTGGACCCGTTTGTTATTGGCTACCATCGCTGGGCCACTGGCAACGCTGACGCAGAGATCCCATCTGCATAAACCGCCCGGTTTATGTGGAAATGGATAAAACCCTCCGAGCAGGGTGGTTTTGTATCCAAAGCAAACCCTGCGCAGGGGTGGTTTTTGTTCGGCGAATCGGTAGAATCGAATACAGCAAGAAGTTCGAAGCGCATCCGTTTGGGTGCGCTTTTTTGAGGGAGGTAGCATGGCATATCGTCTGGACATCAAGCGCATTCTATCGATGAACTTCTTTCACGACCTGCCCCAGATTATGTTGGGGTGCGCTCTGGCCGCTATTGCGACCGACCTGTTTTTGATTCCCAACGGCCTTGCTGCCGGTGGTGTTACGGGCCTTGCCACCATTATCCAGGCGGTCGGCGCATCGCGCGGCATATCGCTTCCCGTTGGTATTCAGACGATCGTGATGAACGCCTTGCTGTTGCTGGTCGTTATGCGCGAGGGCGGCATGTTCTACGTGGTGCAGACCGCGACGGGCTTTGTGCTGCTGGGCTTCTTTACCGATCTGTTCGCCCCGTTTGTAGCACCTCTGGCGGATGCGGACCTGATGCTCCCTGCCATGTGGGGCGGCATTATTACAGGCATCGGTTACGGCATGGTGCTGCGCGCCGGCGCCAACACCGGCGGCTCGGACACGATTGGCCAAATCATCTCGCGTAATACCTCGCTGCCCGTGGGCTCGACCGTCATGGCGATCGATGTTGCCGTATGCGCGCTGTCGGCTCCGGTCTTTTCAATCGAAAATGCACTATATGCAGGCCTTTCGATGGTCATTAGCGGCTACGTGATCGATGCCGTGGTCGATGGTGGCAACAAACGCCGTATGGTACTCATCATCTCGGACAAGTTCCTTGATATCGCTGCCGATATCATGTATGGCCTGGGTCGTGGTTGTACCAAGTTTAAGGCGACTGGCATGTATTCGGGTGCCGAGAAGCCGGTGATCATGGTCATCGTGAACCGTCGAGAGCTCAATACCCTCAAGACGATCGTGCGCGAGCGCGATCCTCACGCCATTGTGACGGTCGCCGACGTTACGGAAGCTTTCGGCGAGGGATTCAAGGACATTAGCGCGTAGGGCCGACCGCGTCCCATCCAAAAGACGTTCACATTGATAAACCGTTTCATCAGCGGTTCTGCCTGCTAAATTGTTCAAATAATGATAAAAACTCTGGTAAAGCCATCAGTTTCCAGCATAATGAATGACGTACGTGCATTGCGGCTGTGTTGGGATTACCTTCGGTGCCGTGCGCATTTTGTCTAATGAGGATGAAAGGAAGGCACAATGAGCGACGAAGAGCTCAAAAAGGTTGCCAACGAGGTAAGGAAGGGCATCGTCACCGGCGTGCACGCTGCCAAGTCCGGCCATCCGGGCGGTTCGCTCGGCGCTGCCGACATCATGACCTATCTGTACTTTGAGGAAATGAACGTCGACCCGGCCCATCCCCGCAAGGCCGACCGCGATCGCTTTGTGCTTTCCAAGGGCCACTGTGCACCTGGTCTGTACGCTGTGCTCGCCGAGCGTGGGTTCTTCCCCAAGGAGGATCTTGAGACGCTGCGCCACATCGGCAGCCACCTGCAGGGTCATCCCAACATGAACGACACTCCGGGCGTTGACATGTCCACCGGTTCGCTCGGCCAGGGCATCTCCGCCGCCGTGGGCATGGCCGTTGCCGCCAAGCACTGGGGCGATACTTATCGCACGTACGCCCTGCTGGGCGATGGCGAGAGCGAGGAGGGCCAGGTCTGGGAGGCCGCCATGTTTGCCGGCAACCAGCAGCTCGACAACCTCTGTGTGATCGTCGACCACAACGGCCTGCAGATCGACGGTCCCGTCGAGGAGGTCAACGACCCCATGCCGCTCGCCGACAAGTTCCGCGCCTTTAAGTTCCACGTGGTGGAGCTTGCCGACGGCAACGATTTCGACCAGATCCGCGCCGCCTTTGCCGAGGCCCGCGCCACTAAGGGTCAGCCGACCGCCATTATCGCCGAGACCACCAAGGGCAAGGGCGTCTCCTTTATGGAGAACCAGGTTGGTTGGCACGGCAAGGCCCCCAATGATGAACAGTTTGAGCAGGCCATGGCAGAGCTCACGGCCGCCGGAGAGGAGCTCTAGGATGGCAGACGTCAAGAAAATCGCCACGCGCGTAAGCTACGGCGAGGCCCTCGTCGAGCTCGCCAACGAGCACGATGACTTTGTGGTCCTCGACGCCGACCTGGCCGCCGCCACGCAGACCGGTAAGTTTAAGGCCGCCTGCCCTGATCGTTTCTTCGATGTGGGTATCGCCGAGAGCAACCTGATGGGTGTTGCCGCCGGTATCGCAACCACCGGTCGCGTTGCCTTCGCGAGCACCTTTGCCATGTTCGCCGCCGGCCGCGCCTTTGAGCAGGTCCGTAACTCCATCGGCTACCCGCACCTTAACGTTAAGATCGGCGCCACGCACGCCGGTATTTCGGTGGGCGAGGACGGCGCTACGCATCAGTGCTGCGAGGATATCGCCCTGATGCGCGTCATCCCCGGCATGACCGTTATCGTTCCCGCCGACGACGTGGAGGCCCGTGCCGTGACGCGCGCCGCCTACGAGTGCGACGGCCCCGTGTACATGCGCTTTGCCCGTCTGGCCTCGCCGGTTATCAACGACCCCGAGACCTACAAGTTCGAGTTGGGCCGCGGCATTGTCATGCGCGAGGGCGCCGATGTGACCATCATCGCCTGCGGCCTGATGGTCGGCGAGGCTCTCGAGGCTGCCGAGCAGCTCGCTGCCGAGGGCATCGACGCCGAGGTCATCAACATGCACACCATCAAGCCCATCGATGCCGACCTGATCGTCAAGAGCGCCACCAAGACCGGCCACGTCGTGACCGTCGAGGAGCACTCTGTGATCGGTGGCCTGGGCAGCGCCGTTGCCGACGTCCTGTGCGAGCAGTGCCCGACGCCGCTCAAGAAGATCGGCGTCAACGACACCTTCGGTGAGTCTGGCCCGGGTGCCGAGCTCCTGCACAAGTACGGCCTGGACGCCGCCAACATCGTGGCGACCACCAAGGAGTTCTTGGCATAAGGCAAGACGAGGCAAAGTATCGTCTCAACAACCACATCCAAGCCAGAACAGGGGCATCCCCAAAGAGGGCGCCCCTGTTTTTGTTGAATTTAAATTAGAGTCCTGCCAAGCAAAGGTCCCATGGGGAAACGGGCCCATCCCAACAAAGTGCAATTCAGACCCTTCCAACTTTGTATGCGCAGCATTTCAAGTTGGTGCGTCGGTCCCATAGTAGCC
>URNQ01000175.1 GCA_900549245.1 uncultured Collinsella sp. | reverse complement strand
ATCCGGACGCCATGCAAAGCGGGCCGTGCCGGAAATCCCCGGCACGGCCCGCTTTTTGACTCACACGACACGCTTGCGAATCGAAGGTAAATACTTTTCCCGTTACCTAGTACTGCTCGATGCCCATGTAGCGACGAACCTCGGGACTGTGGTCGAACACCTTGCCGCGGGCGGCGCGCAGCTCACAGCTCATCGCGTAGAAGAAGATCGGCTCCAGGAACGAACGCACGCTGGCGGGCACTTCGCCCACGCCGTACTCAAGCGCGTCGAGCACCATAATCGTATCGGTGTGCGTGTTGAGGAACGCAAGCGCACGCTCCTCCATGGGGCGGCACTCGCCCGATCCGAGCTGCACAAAGTAGAACACGCCGGGCTCGGTAGCCTCGAAGGGGCCGTGGAAGTACTCGCCGGAGTGGATATAGCAGCAGTGCTGCCACTGCATCTCCATGAGCGAGCAGATGGCCATGGCGTAGGTCTGGCTAAAGTTGGGGCCGGATCCCAGGATGTAGAAGAACTTGTGCTGCTGGCAGAGCTCGGCAAAGCGGTCGCCCAGCTCGGCATTGACCTTCTCACGGGCAGCGGGCAACAGCGCGTCCATCTGTTTAAGGCCTTCATACATATCGGCGAGCGCCTCGTAACCCTCCTGCTGGTCGAGCAGTTCGGCAGCCATCAGGACGCCGATGCCTTGCGGAACCTCGGCCTGCGGCACGCCTTCGCCCCACGGATAGACCCAGGTGGTCCACTTGCCGTTATCAATCTTGGAGCTCTCGCAGTCGGTCATGGCCACGACCTCGGCGCCGGCTGCCAGCGCCATCTCGCAACCGTCGACGACCTCCTGCGTATTGCCGCTGTGGCTGCAGGCGATGACGAGTGACTTCTCGCCAAGACTCTTGGGGGCCATCAGGCAAAACTCGCGCGCAGTGTAGACCGTCGAGGCAAACGTGGTGGCCTCGCGCTTGAGCAGCTCGTTGGCCGGCATCAGGTCGATCATCGAACCGCCACAGGCGATCCAAAAGACGTTCTCAATCTTGCCCTTGCGCTCGATGATTTCCTGAACCAGATCATGTGCGTTCATCCTGATGTTCCTCCTTGTGGGGCGGCTTTGAGCGACGGCAGCTCGTACCTGCTATCGTTCTATGTTGTCCTATTTATAACACGTGTAACAACGCCCGTGAAGTCATCTCGGCAAATTTGTTCTATGTTGTTCTATCTGTGGATGTTAGATGTCGAAGACGTAGCGCGAGCCCACGATCTTTTGGCGACCGAGCAGTAGAGGGCGCCCACCGGCGTCGGTAAAGTAGGCCTCCATATAGAAGAGCGGCTCACCAACCGGCACCTCCAGCAGCGGGGCCACCTGAGCATCGGCAAGCGCAATCTCCACGGTGCAGGGGTCGGACTTGAGCGGCGCGCGACCCGAATGCTCGGCAACGAGCGCAAAGATGGAATTGTCCGTGAGGTCCTTGTCGGCAAGCGTCTGCAGATAGGGATGGTCGGCCAGCACAAAGGCGTTGTTCTCGAGCATGACAGGGATGCCGTCGGCTGTGCGCACGCGTTCGACCACGATAAGCTCGCAGCCGGGCTCCACGCCAAAAAACGCCGCGTCCTCGCGCGTCGCCGCGACCACCGTGCGCGACACCAGGCGCGCTCCGGCCACCATATCGTTGGCAGCACAGCCCTCAGTAAAGCTCTGGACGTCGCCCTTCTGGCGAATCTTGCGCTTGAGCTTGGGAGCGCACACAAAGGTACCCCTCCCCTGCTGGCGGTTGAGGTAGCCCGCACGCGACAGCTCCTCGATGGCACGGCGCACGGTGATGCGCCCCACGCCGTAGGACTTCGCGAGCTCCATCTCGGCAGGGATGCGCGAACCGGCTGCGTACACGCCGCGCGCGATCTCGCCCTTCAGGTCGTCCATAACCTGCTGGTACAGCGGCACGGCGGGCACCTCGGCGCGCTCGGAACGTTCGGTCTTGCTATCGGCTACCATCGTTACGCTCCATCCCGCGCATGCTCGGACTCAAACTCTTCAATCGCCGACATAAACTGCTCGCCAAAGGCGTCGGCCTTTTTCTCGCCAATGCCGTTGACCTGGATCAGCTCGTCGCGCGTCTGCGGGCGCAGGCGACACAGGCCGCGCAGGGCCTTGTCGGAGAAGACCATGTACGGCGCCATCTCCAGCTCCGTCGAGATCTCCTTGCGGAGAGCGCGCAGGCGCTCGAACAGCTCGGCATCGTCGCCAACGCGCGGGCGCTGATCCAGCTCGGCCTCCTCGCGCAGCAAATCCACCGCACGGCGGGCGCGGGCCGAGGCCTTGCGCTTGGACGCGCGACGCTTAACGGTAAAGGCGAACGCCTCGTCCTCGACCTCGGCGGCACGCGGGCCCAGCCCCACGACCGGGTACTGCCCCTGCGAGGTGGCCAAATAACCGCGGCCGCACAGCTGGCCGATGATGTCCTTGATGCGCCCGACCGATTCGCTCGACAGCTCACCATAGCCACGGTCCTGATCCAGATGCATCTGGCGAATGCGCTCGGTGTTGCCGCCGTGGAGCACATCGGCGATCAGCGACTTGCCAAAGCGCATGGGACGCGTGGCCACATAGCGCACAGCGACGCGGGCCATATCGGTGACGTCCTCGACCTCGAACTGCGTAAGGCAGTTGCTGCAGTTGCCGCAGCCCTCGGCGTCGTCTGCGGTGCCGCCCGCAGCAGCCGCAACCGCATGCTCGGCCGCGGCTTCGTCGCCAAAGTAGCGCAGCATGTATTCGCGCAGGCAGCCGGTGGTATTGCAGTAGCCCTCCATCTGGCTGAGCAGGCGATAACGGTTCTGGAGCGCCCACGCGCGCTGCTCGTCGTCAAGCGCCTCGTCGGCCGCATCGCCGCGGTCGATCAAAAAGCGGCGCATGCGAAAATCGTTACCGTTCCACAGCAAGTGACAGCTGGCCGGATCGCCATCGCGGCCAGCGCGGCCCGCCTCTTGGTAGTATGCCTCGATGCTCTCGGGCACGTTGTTGTGGATCACGTAGCGCACGTTGGGCTTGTCGATGCCCATGCCAAAGGCGTTGGTGGCAACCATCACCTGAATATCGTCGTCGATAAAGGCACGCTGGCTCTGGCGGCGGGCGTCGTTGCCCATGCCGGCATGGTAGCGACCCACGCGAATGCCGCTGGGGCCCAGTGCCTCGGCAAGCTCCGCAGCCAGCGCGTCGACCGTCTTGCGGGTCGAGCAATACACGATGCCGCTCTCGCCCGAATGCGCGATCACGTAGTCGCGCACCCACGCGGTCTTGGCCTTGTCGCCCATCTCCTCGCAACCAAAGTAGAGGTTCTTGCGATCGAAGCCCGTCACCACCGTCGCCGGGTTCTGCAGGCCGAGCATCTGCTGAATGTCCGCGCGCACGCGCTCGGTCGCCGTGGCGGTAAAGGCCGCCACGATGGGGCGCTGCGGCAGGGAATCGATGAACTCGCGAATCTGAAGGTAGGCGGGGCGGAAATCCTGGCCCCATTGGCTTACGCAGTGGGCCTCGTCAATGGCCACGAGCGGCACGCCGATGCCGCCGTCCGCCGCGGCCTCCTGCGCAAAGGCTAAAAAGCGCGGCTCGAGCAGGCGCTCGGGCGCCACGTACATAAGCTGGTAGCGGCCCTCGCGTGCCCGCTTGAGCACGGTGTTTTGCTGGGCCGGAGTAAGGCTGGAGTTGAGATAGCTGGGGCGCGCACCCGCCGCGAGCAACGCACGGGTCTGGTCCTCCATAAGCGAGAGCAACGGACTCACCACAAAGGTGATGCCGGGCAGCATGAGCGCGGGCACCTGGTAGCAAATAGACTTGCCGGCGCCCGTGGGCATAACACCCAGCGCGTCGCGACCGGCAAGGATCGCATCGACCATGCGGTCCTGTCCCGGGCGAAACGAGGTGTAGCCAAAATAGGCGCCGAGCGTGTCGAGCGCCATCTGCTGCATGCTATCGGTCATGGTTTCCTAACGTCCAAGTCATCTGCCGCCGATTATACGCCGCCACGCGGACCGGCGTCGCCCGGCTACCGGCCACGGGCAATACGATCCAAGGCGGACGAGCGTGGATTTTCGGACACTTTCCGGATGAGCGTGGATAATCTTCCACTTTGGGCCCGTCACCAAGCCAAAAACGGGAGATTATCCACGCTCGTTTTATAGGTAGTCATTTAAGTCTGTCCCCAATGACCACAATGGCTACCCCGATGTTTTGGCAATGTCAGCGAAAGCCCGCCAGAGCGAGCAAGGTGCCTTGAAACGAGGCGGCATTGACCTTTTGGTCATGCCGCCGAAGTTGAAAGGCAGATTGCCGCTCTGGCGGGCTTGCAGCGTCGG
>URNQ01000174.1 GCA_900549245.1 uncultured Collinsella sp. | reverse complement strand
ATGTGGCTGGTTCGAGCCGATAAAGCTATGGATAAGCGAGCGCGTGAGCTCGGTATAAGAAAGCTGGGCGAGCGTCTCGCGTTTACGCGACTCCAGGCGCAGGCCAGAATCCGCCGGTTGCACGCCGCGGCGAAGCTCGCATGCCGGATCGTCGATATTGGACGCCGCGGCATCGCGCACCAAGACATCTTTGATCATGAGCTTGGGCTTCACGCGTCCCTGCCAATGCTCGGCCACGGCCTCGAACACCAAGTCGACGGCGCTGTCGCAATTGATGAGCCTATCGATCTGCGGCACACGGAACATGATGGCTGGCACACTCGCGGAGCCATCGGTCGCCACAAAGCGCATGTGCTCGCCGGTTTTGCCCACCACGGCGCGATCGCACATCGTCACGCCCTCGGCAGCCAGAAGCGGCACCTTATTGCCCTGGCCAAACGGCTCAAGACGGGAGATCTGCTCGATGGTCTCGATATTCAGCTCGGAAAGATCAACGGTGGCGGCAACCTCGTCAGTGTCCTCAAAGTCATCGGCGGGAAGCTCCGATAGCACGGCCGAAAGGCGACGGCGGAACTCATCGAGCTTGGATGCCTCGATGGTCACACCCACCGCACCGGCATGTCCGCCGCGACGAATCAGCAGGTCGGAACAGCGCTCGACGGCGTCGAACAGGTTAACTTTGCCCACCGAGCGACCCGAACCGCGAGCGATACCGTCTTCGATCGAGAAGAGCAGCGCCGGCACGTGATAACGGTTGGTCAGACGGCTCGCTACGATACCCTTGACGCCCTCGTGCCAGCCCTCGCCACCCACGACGATTGCGCGACCGCCATCATAAGTCTCCTCGACCTTTGCCATGGCATCGCGTGTGAGCTCCGCCTCGATCTCGCGGCGCTGACGGTTGATCTCCTCGAGCTCGGCCGCCAGCGCGCTTGCCTCGATAGGATCGCGGGCAAGCAGCAGGTCGAGCGCCAGCTTGGGATCGGCCATGCGACCGGCGGCGTTCAAGCGGGGAATGAGCGAAAACGACAGGCCATCGGCCGTAATGCTAGAGAGGTCGGCCTTGGCGAGCGCGGCCAGCGCGATATAGCCGGGGCGGGCGGTCACGCGCATCTGCTGGATGCCCTCGGCGACCAGCGCGCGGTTCTCGGGCGTCAGCGGCATCATGTCGGACACGGTGCCCAGCGCCGCAACCTCGATCAGCGAACGCCAATACGACGGCTTGCCCAGACGCTCACCCAAAACCTGCACCAGCTTGAGTGCCACGCCGGCACCGGCAAGCTCACGCGAAGGACCCTCGTCCTCGAGCTTAGGGTCGGTCAGGGGCACGCCCTGCGGCACCTGATCGGAGGGCTCGTGATGGTCCGTGACCACCAAGTCGATCCCCAGGCTCTCCAGATAGGAGACCTCTTCCTTGGCGGCAATACCGTTATCGACGGTCACGATTAGCTGGGGGCGAGCGAGCTCGTTAACGCGGTCGAGCGCCGCGCGCGAAAGACCATAGCCCTCGTCAAAGCGATGCGGAATAAACGGTGTGACATCGGCACCAAACGTGCACAGTGCCTCGGTCAACAGGCAGGTCGACGTAATACCGTCAACGTCAAAATCGCCAAAGACCGCGATGCGCTCGTGGTTGCGAATAGCACGCTCGACGCGGTCGGCAACGACCGACATGCCCGGGATAATGAGTGGGTCGGCCCAGTCGCGATCGAGCGAAGGCGTCAAAAACAGCTGGCCTTCCTCGATGGATGTAATGCCGTGCGCAACCATAATGCGCGCCACCAGCCCGGGTATGCCCAGGCCAGCCGAAAGCTCCTTTTCGAGCTCGGGGTTTTGCTGAGCGACCGCCCAGCGATGCGTCGTCTTAAGCGATGACATAGGCACCCACCCCCGATAGGGGCAGGTCGCCGCGATACCTCTCACGGTTCATAGCGATGAGTCCTCTGTGTATGCCCGCTTCGGCAGGCAGATCTGTTGAACGGATTTATTATACCGTGCAGCGCGGACGCAAATCGCCGCAGCACGCCGCGGTTTCGGTAAACGATGCCGGTAATAGCCTCGAAATAATCGAGCGTTTCTGACGCACTGGCGCATGCGAGCGTCTAGCATATCCATTCAAAACGGATTCACGAGCAAAGGGAGTCACAAGAGTATATGAAGCAATGGGTTGGACTGGGCAAGTTTCTCGCGGGGCACATGCAGGTCATCGTTCCGATTTGCGTGACGCTCGGCGTGCTCTTTCCCCAGCAGATCGGCGTGCTCAAGCCCATCGTTCCCGCCCTGTTTGCCTTTATGACCTTCCAAGGTGCGCTCAGCAACACCTTTCACCAGGTGGCCGAGGTGTTCCGCCGTCCCCTACATTTGATTTTGGCGTTATTTGTCTCGGCCGTGCTCATCCCCATCGCGGCGTATGTCATGAGCTCACTGTTCTTTGGTTCCAACCCAAACCTTGTCTGCGGCATCGTGCTCGAGTACAGCGTACCCGTGGCAGTCACCGCCTTTATGTGGATTAGCATGTTCGGCGGCAACGGCCCGCTCGCGCTCACCATCATCCTGACGTCCTCGGTCATCTCACCTGTGACGATTCCTCTTACGCTCAAGCTCCTGCTGGGCGCCACCGTCTCAATCGACGTGCCAAGCATGATGCAGAACATGGCCTTTATGATCGCCATCCCCGCCGTGCTCGGCATCGTGATCAACGAACTCACACGCGGATGGGGGCACGAGAAACTCTCCCCCGCGCTCTCGCCCGCCTGCAAGTTCATGATGATGGGTGTCATCGCGTCCAACTCCACCGCCATGAGCGACTACGTGCTGCACATGAACACGGTGCGCCTGGAAGTCGCCCTCTTTATTTTGGTCTTCGCCATCAGCGGCTTTGTCGTCGGTTTTCTGGTCGCCCGTGCGTTGCATCTGCCGTATAGCGAGACGACCACCATGTGCTTTACCTGCGGCATGCGCAATATCTCTTCGGGTGCCGTCATCGCCACACAGTATTTTCCCGGCGAGGTCGTGTTCCCCGTCATGTGCGGAACGCTGTTTCAGCAGGTGCTGGCCTCGATTATCGGGCATCTCTTTGAGCGCCTAACCGGCGAGGAGCGCGCCAAACAGCGCAAGCGGGTCAAGGCCGGCCGCGACGCGATGGCACGCTAGGCAGCACATTTTTCGCAGGCGCTCGCCTTGCTACGCGAGCGTTTCCAGATGCGCACGCAGGCGCTCAGCATCGGTATCGAACGTGGTCTCGGCATTGACCTGGGCCAGACGATAGCCCACAAAGTAGGGCGATACCACCCAACGTGGCAGCGCCTTGGCAATGGTCCGACCGCCCAGGTGATAGAAGAACAAGTTGTATGACTCCGCGCGACCACCGTGGTGCTCGTTCAGGATATAGCGCAGGGTCACCTGAATCGCATCGGCAAACAGGTCCGCTTCGGCTTGATCGCGGACGTCATCGCTGGCGGCGATTCCCTGTGGAGCTGAGACGTTGACCTCAAAGAATCCCATGATCGGCTCGGTTGAGATATTGACCGAGATTCTCCCCTGTTGCCAGACATTGATGCCTTCGAAATTGGCGGAAGTCAGCGAAGCATAGCCGTCTTCCTGCTCCAAACCCACAATCTGCATGTGTGGATGGACGAGGCTGCCGCCCGAAAGCGGGCCTTTGTTCTTGTACATGAGCACACTGCGGTACTGTTGGGAATCGATCATCTGCTGCCAACAGCCCAGGGCAAACCGCATCACATGATGCAGCTCATCCGGTTCATAGGTCACCAGGTCGGCGTCGTGATTGGCCGACTCGATCAATACGGTCTGACGGGTGGCTCGCAAGGTCTTGAACTTATTCTCGAGCCAGATGCAGTCACCATCGCGCCGGATGATGTTGGCGAGCCCCTCCGTGTCGCAAAAGGGGCACGCGGTACCGGGGCGGCGGTTGTCGTCGGGCTTGCCGCTCGCCTGCTGAACGTCAAATACGAGCGCCACGGGTTATACCTCCAGCGGCACGATCTTGGTGCCATGGAGCTCGGAGACGCCTAGCGCCGTCGCGACCGCGTCGCGATTTGCCGCAGTGATGCCGCCGCCGGGAAGGATGGTCAAACGGTCGCCCGCATACTCGATTAAACGAACCAGGTTTTCGAAGTTGTCCTCGATCGGCGTGCCGGCAGCACCGCCGTGCGTCAGGATGCGCGTGACGCCGCAGTCGGCGAGCGTGTCAATCGCATCGAGCTGAGCCTCGGGCGAGAGCTGGTCAAATGCCATGTGGAAGGTGATGTCGATGGGCTCACGCTTGCACTCCTCGGTCGCGCAGCCCGCAGCCATCACGAGAGCGCCCAGCGTAAGATCGTC
>URNQ01000173.1 GCA_900549245.1 uncultured Collinsella sp. | reverse complement strand
TTAATGCATGGGTGGTCTGTATTGGTACAAATGGGTATCATACTGTGGTTACTGCATCGACTCTGCGATGCATTGTTGTACGTGCCCGGCGGTCGGTTTGCCAGAAGCGCCCCGTCGGTTGTTCCAGACCCGTTTCGAAGAAAGGAAACCACACTAACCTATGGCAGCTAAAAAATCATCTCCCTTGAAGATCATCCCGCTCGGCGGCCTTGATGGCATCGGCAAGAACATGACGGTCTTCGAGTGCGGCGACGACATGGTGCTCGTCGACGCCGGTCTCATGTTCCCGGATGACTCCCAGCCCGGTATCGATCTGGTGCTTCCCGACTACACCTACGTTCTGGAGAACGAGGAGAAGCTCCGCGGTATCATCGTCACTCACGGCCACGAGGACCACACCGGATCGCTTCCGTATCTGCTGCAGGACCTCAACAACAAGGTGCCCATCTTCTCGAGCAAGCTGACGCTCGGTTTTATCGAGGGCAAGCTCTCCGAGTTCCGCATCCGCGCGCCTAAGTTCCGCGAGGTCAAGGGCGGCAGCCATGTCAACCTTGGCGGCATCTCGCTCGACTTCTTCTCGATGACGCACTCCATCCCCGGCGCTCTGGGCGTGTTCATCCGCACCAATCAGGGCACCGTTATGCACACCGGCGACTTTAAGCTCGACCAGACGCCCATCGACGGCGTCACGCCCGACTACGCCGCTATCAGCCGCTTTGCCAAGCAGGGCATCGACCTGCTGCTTTCCGACTCAACCAATGCCACGGTTCCCGGCTTTACCAAGTCCGAGGCCGAGGTTGGTCCCAACCTGCTGCACGCCATCAAGAACGCCCCGGGTCGCGTGTTCGTCGCATCGTTCTCGAGCCACATCCATCGTTTGCAGCAGATCTGCGATGCCGCCCGCAAGTGCGGCCGTAAGGTCGTTGTGACCGGTCGCTCCATGCTCACGAACACCCGCGTGGCGCGCGAGCTCGGTTATCTCAACATCGATGATGCCGATATCATCGATGCCTTCGATATCGATAACCTGCCTGACGACAAGATCGTCGTCATGTGCACTGGTTCGCAGGGCGAGCCGCTGTCGGCTTTGTCCCGCATGGCCAATGGCGAGCACAAGACGCTCTCCATTCACGAGGGCGATACCGTTATCCTCTCGGCAACTCCCGTTCCTGGCAACGAGAAGGCCGTCCAGCAGGTCGTCAACAGCCTGGCCAAGCTCGGCTGCGACGTGTGGGATAAGAACCGCGCTCTCGTCCACGTCTCGGGTCACGGTAGCCAGGAGGAGCTCAAGCTCCTGATGGCCATGGCCAAGCCCACGTACTTTATGCCGGTTCACGGTGAGGCCGTGCATCTGCGCGCCCATGCCCAGCTGGCCCGCAAGATGGGCATCAAGGACGATCATATCTTTATCCTCGATAACGGCGACACGCTCGAGATGCGCGGTGGTATCGTCAAGCGCGGTACGCCCGTCGAGTCCGGTGTCGTTTACGTCGACGGCCTGCGTATCGGCGATACCGACCCCATCGTCCTGCGCGATCGCCAGAAGCTCGCCAACGACGGTATGGTCACGGCCGTTGCCATCGTCTCCCTCAAACATAAGAAGATCGAGGCCATCGAGTTCTCGGGCCGCGGCGTCTCGTTTGCCATCGACGACCAGTTCTCCGAGGATGCCTCCGCGTCCATTATGAAGACGATCGAGAAGGGTAAGTTCAGCTTTACCAGCAGCGGTTCCGATGCCATTCGCAAGGCCGTGCGCGATTCGCTCTCTAACTTTATCTGGAGCCGTACGCGCACCCGTCCGATGATCATCCCGGTCGTCATGGAGGTTTAGTTTGGCGCGCGGATCTGCACAAAACGCCAAAGGCAATAAGGCCAATAACCAACCGGCATCTGCTAAGGGTGCCGGTTCCCATCTGCGTGCCAATAAGGGCCACGAGTCCGAGTTCGATGAGTTTGAGCCCTTGGTCGAGCCTTCGGCCAATCGCGATATCGCCGGTGTGGTCATCGCCGTTTTGGCGATCGCGTCCTTCATTGCCGTGATCTCTCCGGCAACAGCGCCCGTGACGGCTGCGGTTGCCGGTTTCTACCACCTGGGCTTTGGTCTGGGCGCCTACGTGCTGCCGATCGTCATCTTGCTGTTTGCCGCCACGCTCTTTTTGGGTGAGGACTCGCCGCTCAACGTGCGCTCTGTTGCGGGCGGCGCCTTGGTCTTTATCGCCGTCGTCTCCATTCTTTCGCTGATGGTGCCGGGCACGAGCGATTCGTGCGACCTTATGTTTACGCCGCAGAACCTTTCCGTGTCGGGCGGCTACATTGGCGCCTTTATCGCAAGTGCCTTGCAAAACGCCCTGGGTAAACCTATCGCCATGGTTGTCTTGCTGGGGCTTGTCGTCGTTGGTTTGGTCATTATCGGCTTTTCGGTGGGTGGCGTTTTGCGCTCCGCACGCGATCGCGCTGCCGATTTTGCCGAGCGTCGACGTGCCGATGTCAATGCGAGCCCGTGGGGCGATGAAGAGGCCCTGTCTGTTCCCGGCGTCGCTCGTCCGCACCTGAGCATTCTGCGCCAGAAGGGGACTGACGCCGCGGTGACCACGGTCATGGGCAACGATGTGGACCCGGTTTTGGACGATGACGACGAGGACGATGACCCATTTGTCGACGTATCCGAGTCGGTTGAAGCCGAGCGCGCCAAGACCACGCTGCTGCCGCGCCGCCATGCCAAGAAGGGCAAGGCTGCGCCCAAGCTCAACACAAGCGAGCCCGACCCGTCTTGGTCCGATAGCGAGATTGAGCTCACCGAGGGTGACGACGAGGACGACGAGGCTCCGCTCGAGACCGCCAAGACAACCTTGCTGCCGCGTCGCCACGCCAAGCGCGGGCAGGTCACTGGACAGCTTTCGATGGAGGACGATCCGGACAAGGTTGACGAGTCCGAGCCGCCGTTTGCCGTGAACCCTGTTTCGGCCGCACCTCAGATTCCCGACTTCTTAAAGCATCCCAAGGTTGCCGATGCGCCTGCCACGAGTGCTGTCGAATCGGCTGCGGCTCGTGATGGGGGAGCGGACGGCGGCGCCGCAGATAACGAGGGCGAAGAGGAGGACGGCCTCAAGCTTCCGCCGCTCGAAATCCTGCATGCCAACCCGCAGTCGGCTTCCGCCGCGTCTTCGGACAAGGAGCTGGAGCAGACCGCTGAGTCACTGCAATCCACCTTGCTTGAGTTTGGCCGCAGTGCCCGCGTGGTCGGCTGGATCGCCGGCCCCACGGTGACGACCTTTAAGCTGCAGCCCGGTGAGGGCGAGCGCGTGAGCAAAATCTCGAGCCTCGAGGACGATATCGCGCTTTCGCTCGCTGCCCAGTCGGTGCGCATCTTCGCGCCGATCCCCGGCACCTCGCTCGTGGGCATCGAGATTCCCAACCGCAAGCGCCAGAACGTCAATCTGGGCGACGTGCTGCCCTATGTGAAGGGCGGTCCGCTCGAGCTCGCCATCGGCCGCGACGCCGAGGGCACGCCGGTTGTCGCCGACCTCGCCAAGATGCCCCATCTGCTGATTGCCGGCACCACCGGTTCGGGTAAGTCGGTCATGATCAACTCCATCATCACGACCTTGCTCATGCGCGCCCTTCCCGAGGACGTTCGCCTGATCATGGTCGACCCTAAGCGCGTCGAGCTTGCGGGCTATAACGGCCTGCCGCATCTCTATGTGCCCGTGGTGACCGAGCCCAAGCAGGCAGCCAGTGCACTGCAGTGGGCCGTGTCCGAGATGGAGCGTCGCCTGAAAGTCTTCGAGCGCCTCAACGTTCGCAAGATCTCGACGTATAACGAAAAGCAGGCCGCCGGCGAGTTTGAACACTACGATAACCCGCCGCAAAAGATGCCCTATCTGGTCATCATCATCGACGAGCTTTCGGACCTGATGATGGTCGCCGGCAAGGATGTCGAGGCCTCGATCGTCCGTATCGCCCAACTGGGCCGTGCCGCCGGTATTCACCTTATCGTGGCTACACAGCGCCCCAGCTCCAACGTGGTGACGGGCCTTATTAAGGCCAACATCACCAACCGTATCGCCTTTAATGTGGCTACGGGCATCGATTCCCGCGTCATTATCGACCAGATGGGCGCCGAAAAGCTTACCGGTTTGGGCGACATGCTGTTTTCCAAGGTCGACTGGGGCAAGCCCCGCCGTATCCAGGGCTGTTTTGTCTCGGACGACGAGATCAACGAGATCGTCGAATTCGTTAAGTCACAGAGCGAGCCCGACTATCACGAGGAGATTCTGTCTGCCGTGGCGCCCGCTTCCATGTCCATGGCGGGGGGGGGGGGGGCCGTCGGCCCCGTCCAGCGCGG